>NZ_JBNKYW010000165.1:0-20858 GCF_050301095.1 Roseibium sp. | reverse complement strand
TTCGTTTGCACGCCGTTCCACTTCCAGATTGCGGGGCGCGGCACCAGTGACGCCGGTGATCTTGAAACCGCGCATCTGTTCCGGGGTCAGCGGCTCGCTGTGCATGCGGCCGGTGCCGGCGTAAAGCTTCTTCAGCTCTGTCAGCTCTTCGTTCTCGCGCTGCTTCGGCCAGTTTTCCGAGTTGGTACCGGCAACGTTCGTTTCCGGCTCGGGAAGCTTGCCGGATTCGGCAGGCATGGCGAGGGGAGCGCGTGGCTTGTAGTCGATCGGTTTTTCATTCGGGTCAACAGCACCCAGACCCTTCATAACGGTATCGACGAGAGCTACATCCGGCGCCTGGGTCGTGCCGTCCGCTGCCTGACAGGCCGCCAATCCGGCCAGCAATGCCAGTGCTGCAGATTTCTTCACCAAACCAACAATCGTCCGCGCCACAGCAGACTCCCCGATTACATTGTCAAAAGGCAGGCGGTCTTGCGCCCGCAAACAGGTCAACGTGCCTTAAACAGCTATTTTGCGGCTGAATTAGGACCACTCCGGAAACTGTCATACAGGAGACCGGCCACCCCCGCAACGATCCACACATCCGCCAGATTGAACACGTACCAGGAAAAGGTGCCAACGTGGAAATGCACAAAATCGACCACGGCACCGAGCGCCAGCCTGTCGATGCCGTTGCCGATCGCGCCTCCGATGACAAGCGCCAGGGACAATGCCACGAGAGGCGACCGGCATCTTGCCGACCAGACCCAGAGGCCGATGGTGACGGCCACCGTCAATCCTGCCAGAAGCCAGCGCCCCAGGTCGCTGTGTTGCTGGAAAAGTCCGTAGGAAATGCCGCGGTTCCAGACCAGCACGATTTCCAGAACGGGCAAGAGCTGGACCGGACCGTTGCCAGCCAGATCATACCCGTGGACAAGCCATAATTTGGTCGCCTGATCAAGCAGCACGCAGATGGCAACGACCGGCAGGACCAGCGCACTGAAACGGCCCCAGAGGAGAGGCTGTTTCATTTGGTTATTCTGTGAGCCGTTTTGGCCGGTCATGTTTTTCCGCCGGATCTTGCGCTTACGCGGCAGCGTTTGCAGCATCCCATTCGCGCAAGGCAGCCGCATCGCGCAAGGTGACATCCGGATAGTCCGGATCGGAGCCGACTTCGGGCAGGATCTTCCACGAGCGCGCGCATTTGGTACCTTCGGCCAGCGCCGGCACCACGGCAACACCCCTGGTGTCGTCCAGCTTGAAGGCACCTTCCGGCGCCGGTTCGGAGGACAGCGTCAGCTGGCTGGTGATGGCGATGTCGGCCATGTCCTTGCCTTCCAGGGCCGCCATCAGGTCCGGGTCCGTGACGTGGACGACCGGATGAGCTTCCAGGGACGAGCCGATGCGCTTCTCACGGCGCTCGATTTCCAGAGCACCGGTGACGACCCGGCGCACGGTCTTGATCTTCGCCCATTTTGCTGCCAGCGCGTCGTCGCGCCACTCGGCGGGAACAGCCGGGAACTGCTCCAGATGAACGCAGGTGTCCTCGCCGTAGCGGGAGGTCCAGCTCTCGTCCATGGTGAAGGGCAGCATCGGCGCCATCCAGGTGACAAGGCAGTTGAACAGCTTGTCGATCACGAAGAGGGCGGCCTTGCGGCGGGTCGAAGAGGTGGCGTCGCAGTAGAGCGCGTCCTTGCGGATGTCGAAGTAGAAGGCCGACAGCTCTACCGTCATGAAGGTGAAGAGCTGGTGGAAGATCTTCTTGTAGTCGAACTCCCAATAGGCTTCGCGCACCATCTGGTCGAGTTCGGCAAGCCGGTGCAGCATCAGCCGCTCCAGTTCCGGCATCTCGGCATAGGCGACTTCCTCGCCGCTCGCATGGGCGAGCGAGCCCAGCATCCAGCGCAGCGTGTTGCGCAGCTTGCGGTAGCTGTCGACGTTGGTCTTGATGATTTCCTGACCCAAACGCTGGTCTTCCCAGTAGTCGGTGGAAGCGACCCACAGACGCAGGATATCGGCGCCATACTGCTTGATGATGTCTTGCGGGAACACCTGGTTGCCAAGCGACTTGGACATCTTGCGTCCGTCCTCGGCCATGGTGAAGCCGTGGGTCAGAACCGCGTCGTAAGGCGCATGGCCACGGGTGCCGCAG
Source organism: Roseibium sp. (assembly GCF_050301095.1). Taxonomy (GTDB): domain Bacteria; phylum Pseudomonadota; class Alphaproteobacteria; order Rhizobiales; family Stappiaceae; genus Roseibium. The sequence continues at coordinate 18,727 of NZ_JBNKYW010000165.1, read as the reverse complement.
CTTTCCAGCAGCGAGGAATGGAACCAGCCGCGATGCTGGTCCGAACCTTCCAGGTAAAGCACGTAATCCTTGCCGCCGGCAGTCTTGCGCTTCGGGTTCAGGTCCGCGCGTTCTTCCATGACGAAGGCGTGGGTGGAACCACTGTCGAACCAGACATCGAGGATGTCCATGACCATGTCCCACTCATCGGCGTTGTAGTCACCGCCGAGGAACCGTTCCTTGGCCCCTTCCTCGAACCAGGCATCGGCGCCCTCGGAGGTGAAGGCTTCGAAGATGCGCTTGTTGACCGCTTCGTCCTTCAGGATTTCTGCGCTGTCCTTGTGGATGAACACGGTGATCGGCACACCCCAGGCACGCTGGCGCGAGAGCACCCAGTCCGGCCGGTTCTCGATCATGGAGCGCAGGCGGTTCTGGCCGCTGCCCGGCACAAAGCGGGTCTCGTCGATAGCCTTCAGCGCGCGTGTGCGCAGGGTGTCGCCCTCGCCGGAGAGCGTCTTGTCCATGTAGACGAACCACTGCGGCGTGTTGCGGAAGATGATCGGCTTCTTGGAGCGCCAGGAATGCGGATAGGAGTGGGTCAGACGGCCGAGGCCGATCAGGTTGCCGCTTTCCTTCAGCTTCTCGATCACGGCCTTGTTGGCCTTGCCCTTCTCGCCCTTGTGGGTGATGACTTCACAGCCGTCGAAGCCCGGTGCGTCCTTGGTGTAGAACCCGTCGTCGGCAACGGTGAAGGGGATCGCCGTGTCGATGCCGCGCGCTTCCAGCTCGGCGCGCTTTTCCATCCAGATTTCAAAGTCGTCCGCGCCGTGGCCCGGAGCCGTATGCACGAAGCCGGTACCGGCATCGTCGGTGACATGGTCGCCATCGAGAAGCGGCACGTCGAATTCGTATCCGCCAAGACCGAGCTCCGCCAGCGGGTGGGCACAGGTCATCGTTTCCAGCTCATCGGCGGTTACGGCGCGCACACGGGCAAAATCGGTGATACGGGCATTCTTGAAGACGTCCTCGGCCAGTCCATCGGCGAGGATCAGCCTGTCGCCTTTCTGGATCCAGTTGTCTTCGGCAAGACCATCCTGGGTTACTTCGAAGATGGAGTAGGCGATACGCCTGGAATAGCTGATCGCGCGGTTGCCCGGGATTGTCCAGGGGGTTGTCGTCCAGATCACGACGGAGGCTTCCAGCAGTTCCTCCACGGCATCCTCGTCGCTGCCGCCGGCGCTGGTAACCGGGAACTTCACCCAGATCATATCCGACTTGTGGTCGTGATATTCGATTTCGGCTTCCGCAAGGGCGGTCTTTTCAACGACCGACCACATCACCGGCTTGGAACCGCGGTAAAGCTGGCCGGAGGTGGCGAACTTCATCAGTTCGCGCGCAATCACCGCCTCGCTTTCGAAGCGCATGGTCAGATACGGATTGTCCCAGTCGCCCTCGATGCCGAGGCGCTTGAACTCCTCGCGCTGAACATCGATCCAGTGCTCGGCGAATTCACGGCATTCCTTGCGGAATTCGTTGATCGGCACTTCGTCCTTGTTCTTGCCCTTTGCGCGGTACTGTTCCTCGATCTTCCATTCGATCGGCAGGCCGTGGCAGTCCCAGCCAGGCACGTAGTTGCAGTCGTAGCCCATCATCTGCATGGAGCGGTTGACGATGTCCTTCAGCGTCTTGTTGAGGGCATGGCCGATATGGATGTTGCCGTTGGCATAGGGAGGGCCGTCATGCAGCAGGAACTTGTCGCGGCCCTTGCCCTGTTCGCGCTGCTTCCTGTAGACCTCCAGCTTCTCCCAGCGTGTCAGGATTTCCGGTTCCTTCTTCGGAAGGCCGGCGCGCATCGGGAATTCGGTCTGCGGCAGGTTGAGCGTTTCGGAATAGTCGCGTTTATCTGTCTCGGTCATCGTCAATTCGATCCGGTCGTTCGGGCGCAACGCCCGTGAAATGGTGAAATGTTCAGGCCGGTGAGTGCTGGCCGCATATGCAGGAAGATCCCGGTCCCTGGCGCCGCGTTTGCCGCGTCAGCCGAAGGCCGGGCCCGTAATTCGCGAAATCGCGATCATCGCCAGTGCGATGATGATGTGAGCCTTGTGTTGCATGGCATGGGACATAGCAGCACTTTGCCCGTGAATAAAGATCTTCTCTTGCAGCAACGGTGTGTTTGTCTTCCGAAAAAACCGTCATCAGCGAAGGGAAGGCAAACGGGTAACCGATTATAGATGTCTGTTGCGTAGGAACAGACATCGGATATCCAGGCTCGATCCGGTCCGGAGCAACAGGGAACGACTGCCGCCAATGTCTTCACAACCGAAGTTTTCAGACAAGGACGAGGTTGCGCCTGTCCGCAGGTACGGCCGGTGGCAGCAGGGACTTCGTGCGGGTGACTGGCTGAACTGGGAGAGGATCCGGTTCGCCTGTGTGTGTTCGGCCATTCTTTATGTGCTGGGCCTCGTGTGGATGCTCGCCGTTCCGAACAAGTTCGGATCGCCCAACGGCGTGGTCATGATGGACTACCTGAGCTTCTGGCTGGCCGGCAAGCAGGCCCTCTCAGGCGCGCCGGAACTGGTTTACAATCCGCCGGCGTTCTCCGCCCTGCAAAGGGAACTCTCCGGATCCGACACCCAGTTCGGTTTTTTCTATCCGCCGACTTTCCAGATGATGCAGAGCCTGTTCGCGATCCTGCCCTACAGGGCCGCCTTTGCCGCCTTCATCGTGGTGACGACGGGGCTGCTGTTTCTCGTCTGCCGCCTGATCACGGGCAAGTGGCTGCTGGCGGCCTGCCTCATTCTCATCCCTGCCTGTGCCAACAACGCCTTTCACGGGCAGAATGCGGCCCTGACGGCGGCGCTCTACGGTTTCTTCCTGCTCGGGATAGAGCGGCAGCGGATGATCCTGGCTGGTATTGCCGTCGGTCTTCTGACGATCAAGCCCCAACTCGGCATCCTTATTCCGTTCGCCCTGTTGGCGAGCTGGAACTGGCGAACCCTTCTCAGTGCTTCGGTGACGACGCTTGCTTTTGCCGGCCTCAGCGCGGCGGTTCTGGGGCTCGGGGTCTGGCTGGTGTTCTGGCAGCAGGCACCGGTTGCGGCCGCGGTCATGAAATTCGGCGGCGTGGAGTGGGGCAAGATGATTTCCGTCTATGGCGCCGGCCGCGTGGCGGGGCTGGGCGATACGGCGGCGACGGTTCTTCAGGTGATATTCGGGCTGGGTGCGCTTGCGGCGGTCTGGTTGGCCTGGCGCCGGTCGGAACGCATGGTGGTCCGCGCGCCGGTCCTCGTCGGCGGAGCCCTGCTGGTGACGCCCTTTGCGCTCTCCTACGACATGACGCTGATCGTCGTGCCCTGTGCCTTCCTGATCCGCGAGGGACTGAAGACCGGCTTTCTGCCCTACGAGAAAATGGCGCTCTTCGTGGTGATCGCCATGTCCATGTCCACCAGCCCGCTTGCCGTCTGGCTGAGCATTCCCGTCGCGCCTTTGCTGCCGATGTTGCTCGTCTGGATGGGCTGGCGTCGACTGTCCTGGGAAATGGGCACTCTGGCGCCTGAGGCGCGCGAGCGTGCCGTTTCAGCCTGAAGCCTGTTTCTGCTTCCTTTCCCGGTGGGTGATATAGAGCCCGCTGCCGACAATGAGTGCGATACCGAGCCAGGTCGGTCCGTCCGGAAAGTCGGAAAAGACCAGGTAGCCAAGCAGGGTGGCGCTGACGATCTCGATATATTGCAAAGGTGCCAGAAGGCTGGCGTTGCCCCGCTGGAAGGCGGAGACCACCAGGCCGTGACCGGCAAAGGAAATCAGTCCGATCAAGGCACCGAGAGCTGCCTCTGAGGCGGTTGGCAAGACAAAATGGGCGCCTTCAATGCCGGCCAGACCGCCGAAGGTGAGAGCAGCGCCAAGAAGCAGCGTGGCGGAAAGGCCCGCGCTGAACTGAATGGTCAGGAGGTCGTCCCGGACCGGATAGAGCCGGTTGAGGATGAGGTAGACCGAAAACAGAACCGCCGTGCAGACCGGCAACAGGCTGACCAGACCGATTTCCGCAAGGTTGGGCCTCAGGATGACGATGGCGCCAAGCAATCCGACAAGAATGGCGCCGATCCGGCGCGGGCCGACTTTTTCTTTCAAAAGCAACGCCGCCATGGCGGTCAGGATCATCGGTTCGACGAAGAAGATCGAAATGGCGGTCGCGACCGACATGTATTTCACGGAGGTGAAAAAGCACACTGACGCCGTGCCCAGCAAAAGGCCGCGCATCGCATTCACCACCGGCTGTTTGCCCTTCAGTCGCGTGAGACGGCCGGTCAGGACGGCGACGCCAAGACTGATCAGAAACTGAAAGAAAAACCGCCCGAAGGTGATTTCAATCGGCGGCAGGCTGGCGGACAGGTATTTCGCGGCGATGTCCATGACCGGCAGCAGCAGCATGGCCGAGGACATCAGCAGCATTGCCAGAAGCGGGTTCTGATCCACGCCCTCCGCCGTGGCGCGCCGGTTCACGCGGCGAGTTCCAGAAGCTTCTGGTCAATTTCGGAAAGGGGGCGCATCGCACCGAGAGCAGCGCGGGCTTCTTCGCTGTCCCGGTCCATCTGGGCGACGAGCGCTTCGACAGTGTCGAATTTTTCCTCGCCGCGCAGATAGGACACCAGGTGAACCCTGAGGTCCTGTTGGTAAAGGTCGCCGGCATAGTCGAACAGGTGCACCTCGAAGAGCAGGGCGCCATTGTCGAAAGTCGGACGGCGGCCGAAGCTGGCGACCCCGTCATGCCAGCCGTCCGCGGCCTTCACCCGGACCGCGTAGATGCCGGGCAGCAGCGGGCAATCTTCGCCGAGGTTCAGGTTGGCGGTCGGATAACCGAGGTCCCGTCCGCGCTTGTCGCCGTGCCGGACCTTGCCTTCGAAAAACCAGCGGTAGCCGAGCAGGCCGTTGGCCTGGGCGATATCGCCCTTGCCGAGGCTGTCGCGGATGCGGCTGGAGGAAATGACCTCTGCGCCTTCGTCCTCTTCCTGATGCACGATGGTGACGCCGAAACCATGGGTCGCTCCGGCGGTGCGCAGGTAATCGGGTGTTCCCTGCCGGGCCCGGCCGAAATGAAAGTCGTATCCGGTGACCGCGTGGGAGATACCGAGCGTATCGATCAGGATGTCCTGCACGAAGGCATTGGCTTCGATGCCGGCAAATTCCTTGGTGAACGGCAGGATAAGCGCGCCATCAAGGCCACAATGCCTCATCAGGTCGAGCTTGGCTTGCTGCGGCGTCAGCCGGAAAACCGGCTTGGCCGGATTGAAGACCGTGCGCGGATGCGGCTCGAAACTCATCGCGAAGACCGGATGATGGGTGCCGTAACCGAGCCCGAGCGCGGCATCCAGAACAGCCCGGTGCCCCCGGTGCACGCCGTCGAAATTGCCGATCGCGACGATGCCGCCTTTCAGCTCCTCCGGAAAACTCTCCAGATCTTCGGCAATCAGAAACTTGGAGGAGTGTGTCTGGCTCATGCAGCAAACCTTCGCGCATCGTGTCGGCCGGCCGGCCTTTGCGGGTCTTGTCAACGTCGGACGGGACGGCGGTCCCCGGAAGGGCGCGCGCCGAAACTGGCGTGGAACCTGCCGTCAAGCAGGGCAAAGGTCAAGATGGGGCCGGAGGCGCGATGCAAAACATCCGTTTTCGGCAGGTGCCTGCGGTGCGCCCTGTCTGCAGGGCACGGGTCTCAGAGGCCGGACATATCGTCGCCGCGGCGCGGAACCTTCACCAGGGCTTCGCCTTCCAGAACCACCGTCTCCCCGACGCTGCACACGCAGGAGAGCCTCGCCCGGTTTCCGCGCTCCATCAGTTCTTCCACCGTGACCTTGACCTTCACGTCGTCGCCGATCCTGACCGGTGCCTTGAAGTTGAGCGTCTGGGACAGATAGATCGCGCCGGGGCCGGGCAGGCGCGTGCCGAGAACGGCCGAAATCAGGCTGGCCGTATAAAGGCCGTGGGCAATTCGGGTCTTGAAAGGGGTGCGGGCGGCAAAATGTTCCGACAGGTGAATCGGGTTGCGATCTCCCGAGACCTCGGCAAAGCCGACGACATCGGATGAGCTGACATGTTTGACGAGTTCCTCGCTCATGCCGGTTTCGAGATCCTCGAAGCAAAGTGTACGCAATTCCAACATTAGTCTTTCCGCCCTTTGATGTTGTTGCCCTCAGGGCGGACGCTAGGCGTCTCAAGGATTTCTGGCAATTGTCCATTGGGTGCAGAAAAAAGCGCTTGTTATTAACGGTCTTTTCAGGGGGCGCGGTTAAATTGCATCGAGTGTGGGGAGGTGAGGACACCAAAGAGTGTCGCTCTCCTTCGAGGTCATAACGCGTTTCCACCGGCCCACGGCCAGGGGCCGCGCAAATTGACAGTATGGAGTAGACAATGGCCCTTGATCTTCAGATGCCGGTCCTCGTGGTCGATGACTACAAGACGATGATTCGCATCATTCGGAACCTGCTGAAACAGCTCGGTTTCGAGGACATCGACGACGCCGCGGACGGCACCGAAGCCTTGGAAAAAATGAAGCAGCGCCGCTATGGCCTGGTGATTTCCGACTGGAACATGGAACCGATGACCGGTTACGAGCTGCTGAAGCAGGTCCGTTCCGACGGCAGCCTCAGCAAGACACCCTTCATCATGGTGACCGCTGAATCCAAGACGGAAAACGTCATCGCCGCCAAAAAGGCCGGCGTGAACAACTATATCGTGAAGCCCTTCAACGCGCAGACGCTCAAGGGCAAGATCGAGGCCGTCTTCTCCGACTGATCTTCCGCTCCAGGCGGAGGTCTTTGTAGGGACGATTCTCCGCCAAAGTCGAAGAGAACGTTTTGACCGGCGCGGTCTTGCCTGACAGGCGGGCCGGGTCAGTCTTGGCGTATCCGGAAAGTAATAGCGGACCCGGGTCTTGCCATTGCGCGGAACCGGAGAAAGCTTTCAATGGAGGGGCTAAGCCGATGGCCAGCATGAAGCAGGCGGACCTCGCCCGCGTAATCGACTTCCTGCAGGAAAACAAAAGCCGGGAAGGCGAAGTTTCGCTGACCGACGTGATGCATCTTGCCGAAGTCATGTCGGGTTCGATGCACGACTTCCTGTCCGCCGTTCAGCCCGCCGTCACCGAAGAACTGAGGGCGATTGCCAAGGAAATCTCGCGCATGAAGGAGGAAATCTCCAACCTGCGTGCGAATGACATGACCGGCAACAAGATCCCGGATGCCGGCCGCGAACTGGATGCCATCGTCGAGGCGACGGAAGAGGCGACCAACACCATCATGGAAGCGGCCGAAGACATCATGGGCGCCGATACGAGCGATCCGGACGCCTACCAGGAACTGGTCAGCAACAAGATGATCTCCATCTTCGAGGCCTGCACTTTCCAGGACATCACCGGCCAGCGCATTTCCAAGGTCGTCGAAACGCTTCGCTATATCGACGAGCGCGTGACGTCCTTCATAGCCCATCTGCGGATCCCGGAAGATCTGGATGCAGCCGCCGAAGAAACCGACGAGGACCGCCGCAAGCGGGAACTCATCCTGCACGGCCCGCAGCATACGGGCGAAGGTGTTTCCCAGGACGATATCGACGCCCTGCTCGGCGGGGTCCAGGCGGATATCGACAAGCTGTTCGACTGATCCGCCAAAAAATGATCAAGGTTGAAAAGGCTCCCGGTCCGGGGGCCTTTTTGTTTGGGAGCTGTCCGCTGTGGTTGTCGTCCTGCTCTACTCCGCCGCCGCCGCTTTCTGCTGCTGCGCCTTGCGTTCCTTTGCCAGCGAGGTCAGGCCGAAATCATCCAGGATCGTGTAGAAAGCGGGCACGACAAAAATGATCATCAGTGTCGTGCCGATGAGGCCGAAGGAGATTGACGTCACCAGCGGTATCAGCACCTGGGCCTGGGGACTCGTCTCGAAAAGCAGCGGCAGCATGCCGACGATCGTGGTGACCGAGGTCAGCAGGATCGCGCGAAAACGGGCCTTGGCGCCGAGCGGTGCGATGTCCGCGACGCTGTGCATTTCCGGATCGTGTTCGTCCTTGATGAATTCGACCAGCAGGATCGAATCGTTGACGACGATCCCGGCGAGCGAAATGAAGCCGAGCATGCTGGGCATCGCGAAATCGATGCCCATCACGAAATGGCCCCAGACGGAGCCGATCAGGGCCATCGGGATCAGAACCATGACGACGGCCGGCTCGGAATAGCTGCGGAACTGGAAGCTCAGCAGAATAAAGACGAAGATCAAGCCGGTGCCAAGGGCCGATACCATCGACGCCTGGGTCTTGGCGGCCTCCGCATTCTGCCCCTCTGTTGAGGCTGCAAGATCTGGATAGCCTTCCAGAAGCTGCGGCAGGAACCGGGCCTCCGTGTCCTTGACCAGCTCGTTGGCATTGGCGACGCCCAGAAGCACGTCGCCGGTCACCGTCACGGTCGGCACACGGTCGATGCGGTTGATCCGCGTATAGCTGCGTTCGGAATGGATATTGGCGACCGTGCCGAGCGGCACCCGGTGGCCCGACGGTGTCTCGATGGTGAAGAGTTCCAGATCACCAAGGCTGTTGCGGTCGACGCCGGCAAGGCGCACGTCCACCTCGAAGCCTTCCGCACCGACCTGCACTTCGTCGGCGGTGATGCCGTTATAGGCGCCCTTTAGCTGGTCGGCGATCTCCTTGGCGTCGAGGCCGACGGCCCCGGCGCCGTCTTTCAGCGACAGGGCGAGCTCCGGCTTGCCGAGGCTGAGATCGTCGGAGACATTGTAGACCCCCTCATAGCCGTTGAGCCACGCCTGCAGTTCCTCCGACGCCCGGTCGAGCACTTGCGGATCGGGATGGGCAAGGCGTAACTCGATCGCGCGGCCGGCCGGACCGATGGCAGATTCGGTGATGACGATGCGCCGCACATCCAGCGTTGCAGGCATTTCCTGGCGCCAGATCGTCAGGATTTCCTGGTTTCCGGCATCGCGCTTGGCGCCCTCGAGCAGATCGACATGAAGCGTTGCAAGATGCGCACCGTTGGTGCCCGCGTCGCTGTTCTCGTTGAAACGCACCAGCACATTCTTGAGCAGCGATTCCCCGTCCGGATTGCGCGGCGACAGGTTTGCATCCATCCGTTTCAGCGCCGCCACCGCCTCTGCGACCACCTTGCGGGTGTCTTTGAGCGTGGCGCTGGCCGGCAGCTCGATGCGCGCTTCGATCTGGTCGCCCTCGACGTTCGGAAAGGCCTGGAATTTCACCACGCCACCGGCAAGCAGCGAGAGGGAGGCGAGGAACATCATCACGCAGAAGCCGACTGTGAAATAGCGGTTGCGCACCGACCAGACGGCCGCGGGGCCGACCATGTGTTCCCTGATCCAGGAAACTCCTGCCTCAGCCTTCCGTGTAACCCAGTTCGGTTGCTCCCGGGTGGCGCCGTGCGACAGGTGATTGGGCAGTATCAGGAAGGCTTCCGCCAGCGAGACCGCCAGAACAAGCAGCATGACGATGGGGATGACGCGCAGAAGATCTCCCAGGTCGCCCTTGATGAAGGCAAGCGCACCGAAAATCGCCGCCGTCGTCAGAAAGGAAGAAAGGACACCTGGCGCCACCTGCGATGTGCCTTTTATCGCCGCTTCGAGCGGCCTGAGCCCCTGCTGGCGCTTTGTGGCGATGTTTTCGGAGATCACGATGGCATCGTCCATCATGATGCCGACGACGATCAGCAGCGCCACCATGGACAACATGTTGATGGTGATGCCAAGCAGGGACATGACAGCCAGCGCACCGAGGAACGAGACGGGCAGGCCCATGCCGATCCAAAAGGCCTGGCGGCCACCGAAGAAGATCCACATGGCGGCGACAACCAGCGCCAGACCCTGCAACGAGTTGTTGACCAGCATCCACAGCCGGTCCTTCAGAACGATCGAGCCATCGTTGATGATGGTGAAGGTAACGCCTGGCGCAGCGCGGGCCTGTTCCAGATCGACGAAATCCTGGACATGCTCGACCACCTTTATGAGGTCGTCATTGCGCGTCATCGAAACATCGAGTACGGCCGCGAGCTTGCCGTTGAGGCGCGTTTCGACCTCCTCATCCTCGAAGAGGTCGGTGATGGTAGCAATGTCACCGAGCTTGATCTGGCCGCCCTGCGGCGAGGAGGCGACGATCACCGAGGCATAGGCGTCGGCCGCCAGGCGTTCGTCGGCAAAACGAAGCAGGATGGCACCGCCCTCGGTGGTGATTTCGCCGGAAGGCGCGCTGATATTCTGGCGGCTGAGCGTGTTGGCAATCTCGGCGAGCGTGAGTCCGAGTTCGCGGGCGGCCGCATCGCGAACCTCGATGCGGAACTGGCGGTCGGAAAAGCCTGAGATGTCCACCTGCGGAATGCCGCCGAATTTCAGCATCCGCTCCTTGACCGCTTCGGCATAGTTCTTCAGCTGCGGCTTGTCCTGGATGCCGGTAATCACCACTGAGGTAGCGGCGCTCAGACGTCCGGCTTCCTCGATGATCGGATCCTCTACACCGTCTGGGAAATCGGAGATCGCGTTGATCTCCCGGTCGATATCCAGCATCAGCTGGTCGATATCCTTACCTTCGACGATCTTGATCGTCGCCAGCGCCAGGTTTTCCCGGGAATCGCATTTCAGCTCGTCGATATTCTCGATCCCGTCGAGTGCATCCTCGATGCGTCGGCAAACGGTGCGTTCAACATCGGCCGACGTCGCACCCGGATAGGCCACATTGACCGTGATCCGCTTGATCGGGATCTGCGGAAAAGTCTCCATCAAGAGGTTCGGCACGTTCAAAAGCCCGAGGATGATGAACCCGGCCATCAGAAGATTGGCGGCGGTGGGGTGCTGGGCGAAGTAGCGGATCATTGCTTTGCCTTCCCAGCCGCGTCCGGTGTCGTGCCCGCAGCCCGGATCAGGCTTTCGGTCACCGCCTCATCTTCCACCGGCATTAGCAGCATACCCTCGATCACCGGCGACACATCACTGACAACCACCTTCGTGCCGGTTGCCAGGCCGGACTTCAGAACGACGACATCGTCGACCTGATAGGCAATTTCGGCGGGCGTGAGCACGAGCCGGTTGTCGGCGGAAACAGTCATGAGTTGTCCGCCAAGAACGGCATTGCGCGGCAACAGCACCTGGTCCGGCACGGGCGGGGCGGAGAGTTCCACTTCCGCGAACATGCCCTTGACAAGCGGCGGCTTGAGGCCGGGCCGGATGGTGTCATAGGGCTTGTCGACAGTGACGATCAGGCCGACGGAGCGTGTATCCGGGTCAACCGTATCGCTGACCCGCTTGACCCGTGCATCCCAGGTGGCGGCATCGCCGACCGAACCGACCCGCACCGTTGCCGACAGACGGTCGAGGGAACGGCGCGCCCTGAAGACGCCTTCTTCCGTGTCGAGCAGGCCGGGGAAGGCGAGGTTGGCGAAACCGGCCATGCTGGCGGGGCTGATCTGCACATCGATATCGGCGGCATCGACACCATCCAACCCGCCGATGGAAGTCCCGGCGGCGACGAACTGGTCGATCTCGACATTGACTTTTGAGACGCGGGCGTCGAAGGGCGCGCGAATGGTCGTGCGGGCAAGATTGAGCTTTGCCGTATCCAGCCTGACCTGGTTCTTGGCCTTCGCCTGTTCCAGCGCCTTGCGTTTGACGGGGTTGAGCGCGATGTCGTTTTCCAGGTCCTGAACGGTGGATTTCTGCTGCAGGACGACGCTTTCCTGGTTTTCCACCTGCTGGTCGGAGATGACCTTGCGCTCCAGCAGCGTTCTCAGGCGTTTCAGTTCACGTTCTTCCAGGTCCAGGCTCGCCTTTGCAATTTCCAGCGACTTCTTCTGTGTCTCGAGCGTCAGCGCCAGTTCTTCCAGATCAACATCGGCGCTGGCGATATCTGTCTCCGCTTCGGCGATTTCCAATTCATAGTCTTCTTGCGACAGCGTCAGCAGAATGTCGCCTTCGGCAATGAAATCGCCACGCTTGAAGCTCGGATTGATATGGGTGACCCGGCCCGAGACCTGGGCAATGGCATCGAGTGTACGCGATGGGGCGACAGTGCCGTAGCCTGTTACCCGGGGCACGAAGGACCGCGGCGTCGCGCTCACCACCCGCACGACGGTCGCGGTCTCGCCGATCTCTGCCCGTTTAGGCGCTTCCTTTCCGCTGATGGCCAGGTAGAGAACGGCGGCCCCGGCAAGGACGGGCGGCAGGATCAGGAGTTTGCGCGGGAAGGACACGGCGGGTCTCCGGTTTCAGGTTACGTCACGGGGCGGCCCAAGAAAGCCAGGTCCTGATGCGCGCTTTCATTGAGCGCTTAATGATAGCAGCACAGGATTGCCTCGGCTTGAGCGCGCTCGCATTTATTGCAAGTTAATACTTGCATTTAAGTCAGGCAGTTATTTTTTGCAAGTAGTCGCTTGCAATCACGTGCCTGTTGCCGTTAGCTGGCTCGAACTCCAGAAGCCGACAAGTTGAGGAGCGTGCGGCAAGCGCGGCGGACCTGTGCCCAGAAACGTAGATATTTCAGAGATTTATTCCGCGACAGTCGAACTCTTCTGCGAACGCGGTTTTGGCGGCACCACGACGAAGGAAATTGCGGAGCGGGCCGGTGTAAACGAGGTCACCCTATTCCGGCGCTTCGGTTCGAAGGCGGCGCTGATGGAAGCAGCGATCAGCGACACCCTCTCCAAGGCGCCCTTTGCGCAAGTCTCGGCGAGCGACGATGTCGTGATCGATCTTCGCAAGGTGGTTGAAGGCTATCTCGCCACGTTTGAAACTCACAGCGGCCTAGCCCTGACCCTCTTTTCCCAGGTGCCGCGTCAGCCTGAACTGCGCGGTGTGACGCCGGTGCTGATGCAGAATATGCAGAGTGTTGCCCGTATTGTTGCCACCCATCAGGCAAAGGGCCGGATCCGCCCCGGCGACCCGATCCGCTTCACCATCGACCTGATTGCCCCACTGGCGATCACAGGCTTCGTCAAGGAGATGGGCATAGGCCCGGGGCACGCGGGGCTGGATGTCGGCGAGTATGTGCGGACATATCTCGCCGGGCACGGGGCTGCGCCGGAGACGTGAGGGGCGATTTTCTGGAATCGGCATTTGCTCCTCCTCAAGGGGGAGAGGGGGAGCAAATGGATAGGCTCAGGATGAGGGGGCCATCTGAAGGGTCAGCGAAACTGGAGCCCTGAGTGGCTTCACGTCATAACGCACGCTTTCCCGATCACCACCACAGCCGCGGCAGCGCGGCGCGGGCGCGCAGGCCCTCCTCGGTCAGGCGACGGCGGATCAGGTGCTCGTCGGGGTCCTCGCTCGGGCCGAAGTCGGAGGCATGGATGCCGGCGGTGATGAAGAGCACGTCGAGGTCCTGGGAGACGGCGCCGCGGATATCCGTCGGCAGGCCGTCGCCGATGGCCAGAACGTCTTCCTTGTCCACTGCCGCGCCATAGAGCTCCTCAAGCCGTTCCATCGCGGCCTGATAGATCGGGGCATGCGGCTTGCCGAGGATCGCGACTTCGCCGCCGAGGTCCTCATAGAGACGGGCGAGCGCACCCGCGCACCATATCAGCCGGTCGCCGCGTTCCACGACAATATCCGGATTGGCGCAGATCATGGGCAGCTTGCGGTCGGCGAGCTTCTGAAGCCGGTCGCGGTAGTCGTCGGGCGTTTCGGTCTCGTCGTCGGTCAGGCCCGTGCAACTGATACCCTCGGCTTCTTCGTCGTTCTGGGTGAAGGTCGCCGCAAGACCGTGATAGAGCGGTTGGTCCCGGTTTGGGCCGATATGAAGCAGCGTCTTGGTGCCCTGGGCTTCCAGAATGGCGCGGGTCACGTCCCCTGAGGTGACGATGGCGTCGTAGGTGCTTTCCGGCACACCGAGAGCGGCCAGCATTTCGCCGACCTGTTTTGCCGGACGCGGCGCGTTGGTGATCAGCACCACCTTGCCGCCGGTTTCCTCACGGTATCTGGTAAGTGCCTGATGGGCCGGCTCGAATGCGGCCAGGCCATTGTGCAGAACGCCCCAGACATCACACAGGATCCCCTTGTAGGAAGGCGCGAGGGAACGAAGCCCTTCAACAAGAAGCGGTGCAGAAACGGTCATGGCGGGTCACTTTGGTCACGATAGGTCTGATAAGCTCCGCAAAAGAATCGAAGCAAACTCGGCGCGGACCATATAGGAACAGGACGCGGTGCGAAACCGAGTAGAGGGAGTTTCATGGCTGTCAGGCAACTTGGCGAACAGGTGATCAACCAGATCGCGGCGGGCGAGGTCATCGAACGGCCTGCCAGCGTCATCAAGGAGCTGGTGGAAAACGCCGTCGATGCCGGGGCGGGCAACATCGAGATCGTCACCGCCGCCGGCGGCAAAACCCTGATGCGGGTTGCAGACGACGGCGCAGGCATGCGGCAGGACGATCTGAAGCTCGCCATCCGCCGTCACTGCACCTCCAAGATATCCGACGACAACCTTTTCGACATCCGCACGCTCGGCTTTCGCGGCGAGGCGCTTCCGTCCATCGGCTCGGTAGCAAGGCTTGCCATCCAGACCCGCCACAAGGACGAGGACCATGCCTGGGCGATCGCCATCGAAGGCGGCAAGGAACAGCCGCTGGTGCCTGCCGCGCGCACCAAAGGCACGCAGGTAGAGGTGCGCGATCTCTTCTTTGCGACACCCGCCCGTTTGAAATTCCTGAAGTCCGACCGGGCGGAAGCCGCCGCCATCACCGAAATCGTCAAGCGCATCGCGCTTGCCTATCCGTCGATCGGATTTTCGCTGTCGGGGGCGGACCGTCAGGCCCAGAGCTGGCCGGGTGCACGGGGAAGCGATCCGCATCTGGCGCGGATTGCACAGATCCTCGGTCAGGATTTCGTCGACAACGCCATGGAAATCGACGCGGAGCGGGAAGGGGTGCGGCTGACGGGGTTCGCGGGCCTGCCGACCCATCATCGCGGCAACGCGCAGCATCAGTTCTTTTTCGTCAACGGCCGGCCGGTGAAGGACAAGCTGCTGCTGTCCGGCCTGCGCGGCGCCTATGCGGACGTGCTGGCGCGCGACCGGCATCCGGTGGTGGTTCTCTTCATCGATCTGGATCCCGGCCAGGTGGACGTCAACGTGCATCCGGCCAAGGCGGATGTGCGCTTCCGCGACGGCCAGCTGGTGCGCGGGCTGCTGGTCGGGGCGATCAAGCACGCGCTCGTCCAGTCCGGTCACCGGTCCTCGACCTCCAATGCCGCTGTTGCGCTCGATGCGCTCAGGACGCAGCCGGGAGGATATCAGCCCCATGCACCGGCAGGCGCGGGCGCCAGGCCGGGCGTTTCCGGCGGCGGAGCGTATTACGGCCAGGCAGCTGCCGCACCGCGCTGGGACCCCGAAGCATTCCGGCCCGTGGATAGCGGGCCGATCCCTGCCTCCGGCTTTGCCGAACAGCCGCAACCGGCCTTTGAACGTCAGGACGGGTTCGCCGGTTTTGCGGCCCCGTCCGCCGACGCCCGTGCCCATGAGGTGCCGGTGGAGATCGAGAAGACGCAACTGCCGCTCGGAGCCGCGCGGGCGCAGGTGCACGAAACCTACATCATCGCGCAGACGGAAGACGGGGTTGTCATCGTCGACCAGCATGCCGCCCATGAGCGGCTCGTCTATGAGCGGCTGAAGGAAGCGCTGGCGAAAAAGGACGTTGCGCGCCAGATGCTGCTGATACCGGAGATCGTCGAACTGCCGGAAGAAGATGCCGCCCGGCTCGCGGAGCGGGCGGAAGACCTGGAAAAGGTCGGCCTGTCGCTGGAAGCATTCGGGCCGGGGGCGATCGCCGTCAGGGAAACACCGGCGATCTTGGGCGATATGAACATTCAGGGCATGGTCCGCGACCTTGCCGACGAGCTTGCCGAATGGGACACGGCGGAGGGGCTGAAGGAAAAGCTCGACCATGTTGCCGCCACCATGGCGTGCCATGGTTCGGTCCGGGCCGGGCGGCGCATGCGGCCGGAGGAAATGGACGCGCTCCTGCGCGACATGGAGGCAACGCCCCTGTCGGGTCAATGCAACCACGGCCGTCCGACCTGGGTGGAGCTGAAACTGGGCGACATTGAAAAGCTGTTCGGGCGGAAATGAGCGGAGCATCCGTTGTTTGCGGATCTCATGGCGCTATTTGGACGAAATATGCTTTCAGGAGATGAAATGAGCGAAATCCGCACCAGGACACTGGACGATACGCCGGACAGGGGCAGGCGCTCCCTGACCGGGGTTCGGCGTCTTTTTGCGGGGATCTTCACTGCGCTGATCATCGCCTACGGATCGGCCGCCGGCTATATGTACCTGAACCAGCGCAGCTTCATTTTTGTACCCTCAGGTGCCCTGGCCGATCCGGCTGACAAGGGACTTGAAAACGTGTCGGTCGAAACGGCCACAATGGCGGACGGAACCAATGTGACTGTCTGGAGCGCGGCACCTGCCAGGGCGGGCGCACCGACCGTTCTTTATTTTCACGGCAATTCAAAGAATGTCTCGGCCAGATGGAAACGGTTCCGGCAGATCCTGGACAGCGGCTTCGGCCTCTATGCCCCGAGCTATCGCGGCTATGCAGGAAGCGATGGCAGCCCGAGCGAGGCAGCCTTCATTTCCGATGCGCAGGAACATTTCGACCGGCTGGCATTGAAGGGGAGCCCTGTCATCGTGCACGGTGAGAGCCTTGGCACGGGTGTTGCGACGGCAGTGGCCGCCGAGCGTTCCGAAGCTGCCCTGCTGGTACTGGAAGCGCCCTACACCGCTCTCGTCGACCTGGCGAGCGAAAGTTACCCCTGGCTGCCGGTCAACCTCCTGATGAAGGACCCGATGCCGACACGCGAACGCATCGGCAACGTGAAGGTTCCGGTTCTGATCGTCCACGGGACGGAAGACAGCCTCATCTCCGTGGAGCAGGGCAGGAAACTGTTCAAGCTGGCGAATGAACCGAAAGACATTCTGGTCATCGACGGGGCCGGGCACAGTGATCTGTGGGACAGCGGGCTGTGGCCGGGTGTCCAGGAGGCCTGGAGCAAGTCCACTGCGCAACGGAAAGCACTCGTTGTTGCCCCCAACTAGGCTGCGCCACATGTGAAAAAGCCCCGGATGATGTTTTCCGGGGCTCTGGTCCTTGAAGTTCCTGACGGCTCTAGAACGTCCGCTGCAGGCGGAAGGTGCCGTAGACTTCCGAGGTGTCGCTCAGGCCGGACGACCGGTTGAAATCGACATTCCGGTACTGGATTTCCGGCCCCATGATGAAGCCGGAGACCGGTTCCCAGACGACGTTTGCCGTTGCATCCCACTGGGTGAAGTCATAGGCGCTGGTGCCGCCGTCGACGTCGTGGTAGCCGCCCTCGACATTTACCTCCACCGTATTGGTGACACCCAGGTTTACGCCGCCGAAGACGTTCAGGGTTCTGGTCGTCTCGGTGCTGCTGCCGTCCCAAACCGCGTCGGTGATGCGGCTGTTCCAGCCGGTCGAGCCATAGCCGCTGGCGCCGTCCGTATAGACAGCCTGCAAGGCCACGCTGCCGCCGCGTGCCAGACCGCCGAAGTTCACCTGGACACCGCCGCCGACTGCCCAGCCGATCTCGTCTTCGGAGCCGCCGGTGGTGCTGTTGTAGGTGGCGTTCGGGTAGACCTGATGAAGCGCACCCATGACCTGCGCCTTGCCCCAGTTCTGCTTGACGCCGAGGGCCGCAACGATATCGGGCATGCGGGTACCGCCGTAGCCCACCGTGCCGCCGTTGAGGCCGATACTGGTCTCCCGGCCCGACCGGTCTTCAACCGCCAGCGTTGCATTGAAGCCGTTGCCGAAGGCCGCCGTATAGGCCAGCTGGTTCAGCTTTTGGTCGCTGTAGCTTTCGATCTGGGCGTTGTAGGCGTAGCCGGTGAAGAAGTCGAAGCTTGAACCGGCGCGTCCGGCCAGAAGACCGCCCCACTGGATGTAGGCCTTGTCCAGGGTCGGGGAGGTGGTGTCGTTGGTCTGGGTGACGTAGGATTCGATATAGGCGCGCAGCGTGCCGAATTCGGTGGCCGTGCGGGCGTCGAGGTAGAGATAACCGCGGGACCGCCATTGATAACCGTCGCTGTCCCGGTCGCCCCAGGCGTTTTCGGCTTCTCCGAAATTGCGGACCCGGAATTCGGTCCGGACCCGGCCTCCGACGCGCAGGCAGGTTTCGGTGCCGGGGATGTAATAGAACCGTTCGCCGTAGGCGTCGCAGATGCGGACGTAGTCGACGGGTTCCGGGGCAACCGGAAGGTCGGCGGCCTGAACGGAATTGGTGGCGGCCACAAGACCGGCAAGTGCCCCAAGGGCGGCAAATCGTGTCATTTGATGCTCCGAAAAAAAGCGGATTACCCCTGCGCGCTATATGGGGAAGCCGACGATGCCTTGCACACCCCGAGTCCAAGTTTTTTGACCGAACGGTTCATTTTGGTGCCGGTGTTGCCATTGTGTAACGGTAGGGTGCCGATTTCTTGGTTAATTTTGGCTTAAATGACGGTTTGGGCGCGCGGGAAAGCCGGCCTTTGGGTGGCCGGGACGTGCTTTAGCGCCTCTCCTGGAAAGAGCCTTCAGCAGGCCGGCGGCGCGTGTCTCGCCGAAGCCGGAATGGACTTCCGGTGCGTGGTGCAACGCGCTGGAACTCAACCGTCGCTGTTTCCTCATATTCCCGCTGCGGTGGCGTCAACCCAAACCATGGTCAAAGATTCTGTTGTTTCTAACAGCGGGCAGAAACCAATTGTAAACGCAATG
>NZ_JBNKYW010000164.1:0-30812 GCF_050301095.1 Roseibium sp. | reverse complement strand
GTCGCGCAGAACGCCGACCGTCGGCTGGCTGATGCCAAGGTCGAGCATGGCGATCTTGGCATCGGCGGCCTTGTCGCCGAGGCTGGCGGCGGCCCACTGGCCGATCAGCTCACCGGCCTTGAAGTTGTCGGTGGCAAAGGTCGCGTCCGCAGCGTCGATCGGATCGAGCGGGGTGTCGAGCGCGATTACCAGAAGACCGTTGCCACGGGCCTGCTTTACGGCCGGGACGATGGAAGACGTGTCGGCTGCGGTGAGCAGGATACCCTTGGCGCCATCGGCGATGCAGGTCTCGATCGCGGCCACCTGGGTTTCGTGGTCGCCGTCGACCCTGCCGGCGAAGGACTTCAGTTCGATGCCGAGTTCCTCTGCCTTGGCGCTCGCTCCTTCCTTCATCTTCACGAAGAACGGATTGGTGTCCGTCTTGGTGATCAGGCAGGCGGAGATGTCGGCAGCCGCTGCCGGAGTTGCTGCCATGGCTGCGAGAACGGAGCCCGTTGCGAGTAGTTTGCGGATCATGGATGTCATTTTTACCTCCCGTATGGAGCCCCGAAGCGCCTACATTGCGGGGCATTTCGAGACAAGATTCAGATACTTCATAATGAAGTAGATATTTACCGCTTCGGCTGTCATCACGCGGCTGACAAGGATCGACCGTTGGCCGCTTGCACTTCCGCGTAAATCACTCCGGATGATTTCGATCCTTGGTGATCAGGACTTGCCTACATTTCCATCGAGCTTGCCCCGACCGGGCTGCCTCCTGATCGCCCAAAGAGATACTCAAAAAATTCTCCCTTGTCAAACTTAATTCATTATGAAGTAATTACTATGAGCCGATGACAGGGAGACCCGGCTCTCTGATTGGCCACGAAAGTGAGCAAGGTCGTTATACCAAACGCAATTGACGGGGATCTATCTGATGGGGTGTCCCGGTTTACCGGCAAGGCGCACTGCGCACCAAGGTCTGATTGGCCGCTTAAAAGTGCAACGCTGTCCGGCGAACCCAAACACTCCCACCGAAGGAGGTGTTTGGAGACTGTTCAGCGGCGTTACCCGCCTTGACCGATGCGCTGCTTCGCTCTGCGACAGGCTCCTTGCCGAACAGACTCCAAACACGGCCAGAAAGGTTCCCATCAATCACGGTTGGTATTGGTTTCGATGCCTTGCACGCACGGCCGTCAAACGTTATTCAATTTTCTCGGAGACAAGAAATGAAGTTTGAAAAGCGCGAGCAACAGATCCTGGCGGCTCAAAAAGGTTCCAACCAGGTTGCTGTGCGCGGCTTCAACGAAAGACTTGTCCTGGATCTTGTCCGCAAGAATGGCGCGCTTACCAAGGCAGAAGCGACCCGGCTGACCGGACTGTCTCCGAATGCAGTTTCCGTTATCTTCCGGGCGCTGGAAAACGAAAATCTGCTTTTGCGCGGCGCGCCCATCAAGGGCCGCATCGGCCAGCCCTCGGTACCGATGCGCATCAATCCGGATGCCAGATACTACCTCGGCCTGAAAATCGGCCGCCATGTCGCCGACTTCGTCGTCATCGATTTCACCGGCCAGGTCAGAAGCGTTGTTTCAACGACTTACAAATACCCCATGCCGGATGAAACCGTAGCCTTTGCCCGGAACAACCTGCCTTCCCTGTTAAAGGGAGCCGGTCTTGAAAAGGAGCAGATCTCGGGATTCGGCATCGCCATGCCCGACGAACTTTGGAACTGGACCATGGACTTCGGTGCGCCGAAGTCGAAGATGGAAATCTGGCGGGACGTCGACTTGTCCAGGGAACTGTCCGATCTGGGGCCATGGCCTGTCTATCGGGAAAACGACGGCACCGCCGCCTGCGGCGCGGAGCTGCTGTTTGGTCCGCACCAGTCCACCCAGGACCTTCTCTATTTTTTCGTCGGCACCCTGATCGGGGGCGGCATCGCCCTGAATGGCAGCGTGTTCCGTGGCAGAACCGGTAGAGCGGCAGGCTTCGGGCCCATGCGCGTTCCCGTCAGCACGCCCGGAAAGGACAGGCTGGTGGACTATGCTTCACTCTCAGTACTTGAAAACATGATCGAACTTGCCGGAGGCGACCGGTTCTCCATCTATGGTGACGAAAACGCCTGGCAGGAAAACGCCGGGCTCGTCGAAAGGTGGCTGGAAACCACGGCACTCGGAATCGCGCACGCTATCGTGTCCTCTTTGTCGGTGATCGATTTCGAAACCGTTGTCATTGACGGCAGCTTTCCGCCGACTGTCCGCGAAAAACTGGTCGAACTGGTCAGCCGGCAACTTGATCAACTGGACTTGCAAGGCATTGAGAAACCGGCTGTTGAGGGTGGACGCTGGGGGCCTCTGGCCAGAGCGGTCGGCGCGGCCGCCCTTCCTCTCGCGGACGAGTATGTGATCAATCAGAACACGCTGATGCGGCACTGAATTTTTGCGGAAAAGAACCTGTCATTTCCAATAGAAAAGGCGGCACTTGGCCGCCTTTTGATTTTGTGCTGCAGGACAGGGCCTATCTTTGGAAGGCGCCGCCCGCAACCAGACGCGGACTTGCAACCGTTCCGGTCGCTGCCTGGACAACCTGCTTCTTCTGGAAGAGACCGCGCTTGCCGGGCACCGGCTTGAAGGCATCCGTCAGGCCGACGACAGTTTCAGCCGCGCCCAGAACCAGATAGCCGTCGTCCGGCAGGGACTTTGCCAGCCGTCCAAGGATTTCGGACTTGGTTTCCTGATCGAAATAGATCAGCACGTTCCGGCAGAAGACGATATCGAATTCGCCGAGAAGACTGAAACTTTCAAGCAGGTTGAACTTGCGCCACTCGACCATCGCCCGCATTTCGGGAGTGATCTGC
Organism: Roseibium sp.; assembly: GCF_050301095.1. GTDB lineage: Bacteria > Pseudomonadota > Alphaproteobacteria > Rhizobiales > Stappiaceae > Roseibium. The sequence continues at coordinate 27,976 of NZ_JBNKYW010000164.1, read as the reverse complement.
CACATGTCGCCCTTCTGCTCGAAATACTTCAGAAGCATCTGGATCGGCAGGCCGCGCTGGACCTCGAACTGGCTGTAGAGGCCGGTCTTGGCTTTCTCCAGCACTTCCTGGGACAGGTCCGTCCCGAGAATGCGCGTGCGCCAGCCGGGCATCTTGGCCTTGTCTTCCTTCAGGCAGATCGCCAGGGAATAGGGTTCCTGACCGGTGGAGGCCGCCGCGCACCAGATCTTGATCTGTTTCCGGCTGGCACGGCTCTCCAGAAGGGCGGGCAGCATCGTGTCGCGGAAATGCTCGAACGGCGTCTTGTCACGAAAGAAGAACGACTCGTTCGTGGTCATCGCCTCGATGACTTCCGTTTCCAGCGCGCGGTTGCCGCCACGCTGAATCTGCTGGATGACGGCGCTCAGCGTTTCCAGCTTGGAACTGCGGGCGACCGGCAGCAGACGGCTTTCCACCAGATACTGCTTGTCGTTCGACAGCACCAGACCGGACTTGGTCTTCAGGAAGTTCTTCAGGAATTCGAACTCGCTTGGGGTCATCTTGTGTTCCCCTTCAACACACGCGAGATCTTCGGCCCGATCTCCTTCAAGGGTAAAATGTCGCTGCACATGCCGGTATGTGCCGCCGCTCCTGGCATGCCCCAGACAACGCTGGTCGCCTCGTCCTGCGTAATGACGCTGCCGCCGCCGGCAGCAATCGTCTTCACCCCGTCGGCGCCGTCATGGCCCATCCCGGTCAGGATGACAGCCAGACTTGCCGAACCATAGGCCTTGGCTACGCTGTCGAAGAGCGGATCGACTGCCGGTTTGCAGAAGTTCACCGGCGGGCCGTCCTTCAGGCGGATTTTCACGGCGCCGGCATCCTTTTCCAGCACCATATGCTTGCCGCCCGGAGCCACGTAGATGTTGCCCGGCTTCAACATTTCGCCGTCCGCGCCCTCCTTGGCCGGCCGCAAGGCGGCCTTGCCGACGTGTTCCGCCAGGATGGCGGTAAAGGTTGGCGGCATGTGCTGGGTGATCACCACCGGCACGTCGTTCATTGCCGTGCCGACTTCCTTCATCACTTCCTGCAGGGCCTGCGGTCCCCCGGTCGACGAACCGATCGCCAGGATCCGGGGTTTTGCAGTCGAATAGGGGCGGGTCTGGAACTTTTGTTCCGCCACGGCGGCAGCCTGGGCAGCGCCACGGAAGCTTGCCCTGGTGTCGGTCGCGGGGCGAACCGTGACGGGCCTTGCCGGAAGGGCCGTGCGGCCCGCTCTGGTTTCGGCACGCATCGTGCGTGCCGGACCGCGCAGGCGGATGGCACGGGCGCCAAGCGCCTTCACCTTCTCGACGAGCTCCCGGCGGAAGTCGATCGAGGTCGTAACTTCGGACGTGGTCTCCGGCTTCGGCACATAGTCGGCGGCACCGAGAGACAGGGCCTTCAGGCTGATTTCCGCGTTCCGCCGCGTCAGCGTGGACGCCATGATGACGACTAGGTCGCGCTTCTTGGCCAGCATCAGCGGCAGCGCGGTCATCCCGTCCATTTCCGGCATTTCGATATCCAGGACGACAACGTCCGGATTGCTCTTTTCGATGTCCTCGACCGCTAGTTTGCCGTTCCGATGGGAACCGACAACCTTGAGATCCTTGTCTTCACCGAGCCAGCGGGTCAACAGACCGCGGATGACCACCGCGTCATCAACGACCATCACCTTGATGGGGTCGCTGCCCGGACTCGCGCCAGCGGAGACACTTCTTTGCGCAAATGCCATTAAGACTGCCCAACTCGAAACTAGATAAGACCGACTTCCTGAAACTTGGCTTCGACAATCTCACGGTCGAAAGGTTTCATGATGTATTCGTTGGCACCGGCGCGAATGGCTCGTGCGATATGGGCGACATCGTTTTCTGTCGTGCAGAAGACGACAACGGGATTCTCCCCGCCTTCTTCCGCTCGGAGGCTGGTCAGAAACTCCAGCCCGTCCATCACCGGCATGTTCCAGTCCAGGAGGATCGCGTCCGGCATGGTCTTCCTGCACTCGTCAAGTGCCTGCTGGCCATCCTCGGCTTCGGTGATCTCGAAATTCATGTCTTCGAGAATACGGCGGGCCACCTTCCGGATGACACTCGAGTCATCAACTACAAGGCACTGTTTCATCGGGCGTAACTCCACTCAATGGCCATTTCCGGCCTCTTATGCTGCAGCCATGGGTTCGGTGAACATCGCGCCAAGCAGGCGGTCCACGTCCAAAATTACCATCAACTGTCCATCCAGACGGTGAACCCCTCCGGAAATCTCGGCCCAGCGGCGATCCAGGTTCGATGGATTGGGTTCCGAGGAAGCGGCAGGCAGCGTCAGCACTTCACCGACCGTGTCGATGACGAGACCATAGCTTTCCTGCTTGTATTCGATACCGACCGCCATCATCTGCCCGTCCTTGAGCGGGGGCAGATGCAGACGCCGGCGCATGTTGATCGCCGTCACGATACGGCCGCGCAAATTGAGAACGCCCTGCACTTCGGGTGCGGACATCGGCACGCGGGTCACGCTCTCGGGGACGAACACGTCATGGACCTGGGAGATCGGGAGGCCGAAGAGCTGGCCTCCGATCACGACGGTCACATACTGGATCATGTCGCTGGCGGTTTTTTCACCCGTGTTGAGCTTGTGTTCCAGGACACTCATGCTGCAACTCCCATTTCACCGGAGAAGACGTCTTTCAGGGCCGCGATCAAGCCGGGCCGGTCGAATTTGGCGACATAGTCGTCGAAGCCGGCCTGACGGCCCCGCTCGATCGAAGCCGGTGTCACCATGGACGACAGGGCCAGGATCGGGATGTTGCGGAAACGCGGGTCGCGGCGCAGCGATTCGCAGAACTCGAAGCCGTTGATTTCCGGCATTTCGATATCGCTCACGATCGCGTGGAACTTGTCGCCATTCTCCAGAAGCTCGAAAGCCTGCTGCGGACCGACACAGGTGGTCACGTCATAGCCTGCGGCTTTCAGCACCGGTGTCAGCATATTGCGGAAGAAGGAGCTGTCGTCGACGAAGAGAACCTTCTTGGTCAGCGCCTCGATGTCCATCTCCTTGCGCATGAACCAGTCTTCGAAGGCCTGTGGCAGGTAAAAGCCGAGGTCGATGATCTCCGTTGCCCGTTCCTTGACCACCGCCGAGCCGAGAACGCCCGGGCGTTCCGAACCGACCTCGATGTTCATGCGGTCCTCGACAATGTCGACGATCTCGTCGACCACGAGGCCCATCGAACGGCCGGCGTCGGAGAAGACCAGCATCGGCTGCGTGCCTTCCGTCTTGTGGCTGTCGCCTTCGTTGACATAGACGAGCGGCATGAGAGCCCCCCGGTACTGGACAAGATCGCGGCCGTTGGAGCGCTCGATCTTCGAGACCTCGAATTCCTCCAGACGCGTGACCAGCGACAGCGGCACGGCCTTCGGTTCGGGCGCTCCCGCGCGGAAGAGCAGCAGGGAAATCGAGGTCTGGCCGGTGATGGCCCTGCGCTGCAGATCCTCGTGCTCGTCTTCCTGATTCTCCGCAACCGCGCTGGATGCATGGCTTGCCATGGCGCTGGCGATACCGTTCGGATCGATGATCATGATCACCGAACCGTCGCCCAGGATGGTGTTGCCGGAGAACATGTCGAGGTTGCGCAGCATGGTCGACATCGGCTTGACCACGATTTCCTCCGTGTGGAAGACACCGTCGACGACAACGCCGAATGTCTGGCTGCCGACCTGCATCACCACGATGAAGCCGTTGTCCGCATCGATGGCCTCGTCGGCATTCTCGCCTTCGTAGATACCGAGGAGCTGGGACAGGTGCACCAGCGGCAGCAGTTTGTTGCGCAGGCGCAGGACAGGCGTGTCCTTGATCCGTTCGATCCGGTGTTCGGAGTTGGTCTGAACGCGAACCAGTTCGACCACCGACAACTGCGGGATCGCGAAGCGGTCGCCGGCGGCCTCGACGATCAGCGTCGAGACGATGGCGAGCGTCAGCGGGATCTTGATGATGAAGCTGGAGCCCTTGCCCGACACCGAGCGCAGATCAACGGTCCCGCCGATCAGTTCGATGTTGTTGCGCACCACGTCCATGCCGACGCCGCGTCCGGAAACGCTGGTGACCGCGGCTGCCGTGGAGAACCCGGCGGCGAAGATGAACTTGTGGATCTGTGAATCCGTCATCTTGTCGACTTCGGCTTCCGTGGCAAGACCGCGTTCCACGACCTTCGCCTTGACCCTGTCTACATCGATGCCCTTACCGTCGTCACGGACTTCGATGATGATGTGGCCGCCTTCATGATAGGCCGCCAGGGTAATGGTGCCCTTCTCCGGCTTGCCGGCGGCGCGGCGCTCGTCCGGCCGTTCCAGGCCGTGGTCTGCGGAGTTGCGGACCATGTGGGTCAGCGGATCCTTGATCATTTCAAGGACCTGGCGGTCCAGTTCGGTATCCGCACCGATCATTTCCAGTTCGATCGGCTTTTCAAGTTCCTGGCTGAGGTCGCGGACGATGCGCGGCAGCTTCTGCCAGGCGTTGCCGATCGGCTGCATGCGTGTCGCCATGACACCTTCCTGCAGTTCGGCCGTCACGTTGGAAAGACGCTGCAGGGGCACCTTGAATTCGCTGTCCTCATGCCGGCGCACGATTTCCAGGAGCTGGTTCCGGGTCAGCACCAGTTCGGACACCATCGTCATCAGGTGCTCGAGCGTGTCGACCGCAACGCGGATGCTCTGGTTGGAAACGCTGCCGCCGGAGGATTTCTTCTCACCGGCCTCACCGCGGGCCTTCTTACCTTCCGGTGCCTTTGCTTCCGGTTTGGCTTCCGCCTTGGCTGCTACCGCTGCCGGCGCCACTTCCTCGGATTCATCGCAGATTTCCTCGGCTTCGGCGTCAAGCGTTTCCGCAATCTCGACCTCAACTTCCGTTTCGCGGAAAGCCCGCTCCAGCTCGTCAAGGGAGACCTCACCCGGACGCAAGGGGCGTTCAAGTGACTGTTCCGAAACGCTTTCTTCGACGGGAGCTTCTGCTTCAGGCTCAACGGCGGCGACTTCCTCGGCCTCCGCGGCTTCCGCGGCTTCCGCAGCCACACCTCCGGCCATTGCCGCATCGGCCTTGGCGGACATGTTTTCCAGCTGGCCGATCAGCACGCTGTCGTCGCCTTCCGGCTCTTCGCCTTCGGCAGATTCCAGCTCACCGAGAATATCCTTGATCTGGTCGATCGATTCCAGAATGAGCGTCACGGCTTCCTGTGTCACCGGCGCACCGTCGCGAAACTTGCCCATCAGCGTTTCCGCAGCGTGCGCAATTCCTTCAAGCCGGGGAAGGCCTAGAAAGCCGCAGGTGCCCTTGATGGTGTGCACCAGACGGAAAATATTATCCAGAATAGTTGCGTTGTTGGGTTCCTGCTCGAATTTCACGAGCTCTACGTCAACAACATCGAGACTCTCGTTCGTCTCTGTAATGAATTCCCTGAGGAGGTCGTCCATGGCCTGCTCTCACCCGACTTGTTACTGGTTCCGCATCCGTTCAAGGATGTCTGGACCGAGAAGTCCATGAGAGCTAGGTTGACGGCAAACAGTTAAGATACGCTGAAGCAGCAGACGTCTTTTGAGCGCGCTTTTTACTACGCCGGAAGGGCCGTTATTTTTACCAATTCTTCTTGTTTATCTATGGTTAAGACCATACCCGTTTCGCGTGCAAGCAACAGTGTGTAGATGGGCTGCACGGAGTGTGCATCCACCCGCTCCGGCTCTTCTCCGCCCAGTGTTTCCTTCATTCCCAGCGGGATGCGCGGATTCAGACCGCTTGCGTGTAGCGTGAAGGAGGGCGACTGCGGCTCTCCGTCCATCTCGACCTTGATTTCACCACCGCGCGGAACGCACTGGTTGGCGATCAGAATCAGGTTGAGCAGGAGCTTGACGTAATTCTTCGGCATCAGGTGCCGGTTTACTTGCCAGTTTAGATCCGATTTTTCGTTTTCCATAAAACCGGACGCAACGACCTGGGCGTCCCCCAGATCGATCTCGGCCCCGGCCGAACCGGCCGCGCCGAAGGCAAGCCTTGCGAATTGCAGCTTTGCCGAAGCCTGACGGGCGCTCTTGCGGATGAGGTCCATCGCGAATTCGCGCATGTCCTCCGAGCCCTCTTCATCCAGTACTTCCAGACCGTTGGTAATCGCGCCGACCGGACTGATGATGTCGTGGCAAACGCGGCTGGCAACCAGGGCAGCAAGGTCGAGAGACGTAAGCTCTTTAAGTGCGGACATGACGTTTGAAGCTCTTCTAGAGGGGCTCGGCTGTGAACTGATTCGCTCAGTTTCGCAAAAGCGTTACACACACGCAGAGCCGCTGCCAAGGCGACGCAGGGTAGCTTTTCATGTCATCCAGATGAAAGTTTCAAAATGAGACACCTGATCGCCGACGAAGGGCAAATGCAGATGCAGCAGACCGGACCCGGGTTCAAAGATCCGGGACGCAGCCGACCGTACCGGCATTTCCGGCCGCACTCTTCATCAGCTGGGTCTGATTGGCGATGAAGAGAAACCGGTTGACCACGGAGTGGAAGAAGACCAGCCGCTTTTCGATAATCGCGTAGATGAACGGGTTGCCTTCGGTTGCGAAGCCCTCGGACAGGGCGAAGGCTCCGCATCCGGCAAAGAGCGGCGCATAGGCCTCCGGATCGCGCTGAAAGGCCGCCATGTTGCCTTCATTGACGAAAATCCATTCCACCCCGCCCCACTTGTATTCGTGTTGGCGGCTGCCCTTGCGTGGATGACCGTCGATGAAAAAGCTGACCGGGTCGTGCCCCCCGATCGCATATCCGGAAATCGGATCGGGAACAAAAATCGGGGGACGGGCATGACTATTCCCGGCAAAAACGCCCAGAAGCAGGGTCAATGCCAGGGAACGACACATCATCGTCTTTTTTTCAGGCCAGCTTTTCATTGATTCGGCTTATGTATTACCAACCGTATAGGATGCACGGAGACATGCGAATCAGCATGATGCCACGCCAGTTTATCATTGCGGCCCGTCCGTCCTGCAACAGCAAGCGCGCCCGTCTCTGTTACGAGGAGTTTTTTTTGATGGCACGAAGATCCCTGCAAGTAGCATCCCTGTTGTCGGCTGCGTTTCTGTGCCTGCTCTTGTTCGCCGCTCACACGCCCTCCCTTGCCCAGTCGTCCGGAAACCGTCCGATCCCGCCCGGAGAAACCTACGGTCAGGACGAAATTGTGAATGCCGGCCACAAATTCTTCGGATCCGTCTCTGGCGGTCTTGCATCGGTGGTCGAAAAGGCCTTTTCCAGCTACGGGGAGCCGAACGGTTACATTCTCGGTGAAGAAGGCTCCGGTGCCTTCGTCGCCGGTGCCCGCTACGGCGAAGGAAATCTTTATACCCGCAACGCAGGCACCCATAAGGTCTTCTGGCAAGGCCCGTCGGTCGGCTGGGACTTCGGCGCGGACGGCGCCCGGATGATGATGCTGGTCTACAACCTTCCCACCGTCAACTCGATGTTTGCCCGATTTGCGGGCGTCAACGGCTCGGCCTATCTGGTCGGCGGTGTCGGCATGACCGTTCTTCTCAAAAACGAAATTGTGCTTGTCCCGGTGCGGGCCGGTGTGGGGGCTCGTCTCGGCGTCAACATGGGCTATCTGAAATTTACCGAGCGGCCGACCTGGAACCCCTTCTAAACAGAACTGAAGGCCCTTGTCTGCGATCGCCACCAGGCTCACAGCCGGTTTCCCCACTCAGGGTGCAACAGCTAGAAATGCCTGCAGAACCGTGCTGGCGCATGGTGCAAAGGCTATGGCGCCGATGTTCAAAGCCTGGTTTCCTTCCTTCGGATCGTTCTGGTTAGAACCGCCTCCTGCGCTGCGATAGTGAAGGAAACCAGCGAGATTTTCTTCTCTATCACGCCTTGGCTTCAGTCCTTTCCCGAACGGTCCGAATGTACAATTTCAAGGGTCCGTACCCTTGGTTGCGAGCGGTTTCCGGATTTCAACGGACCCTAAACTTCCTTTCGGGTACAATCGAATGTGTCGATGCGGTTAGACACTTTGATTTCCGCGCCCTTGGCGGCGGACGCCGTGTCGTCTAATTATGGAGAACTGGGCGCAAGACGCGGGAGCCTGACTTGATTGAAGCAGCGATGTATGTGGCGTTGGGGTTTTGCACGGCCGGACTGATCGGCCTCGCGATCCTGCCTGCCTTCTATCGCCGGGCGGCCCGCCTCACCGAAGAAGCCTTGCGCGCGGTCAATCCTTCCAGCTACGCCGAAGTCCGGGCAGCTCAGGACCAGGCCCGGGCACAGCATGCGGTCGACCTGCGCCGTGTCGAGCGCCAGTTGGACGCCGAGCGTGAAAAGGCCGCCAGGTTTCAGATCGAAGCCGCCGGTCTCAAGGCGAAGCTTGAAAATCTCCAGAAGACCTTTTCCACCCGCGAAACCGAACTGGAGACCAGAGTTGCGGCGTTCGAGGGAGACCGGCATGCCGTTGACATGCTGTCGTCGGAAGTCAAATCCCTGAAGGAAAAGCTGGCCGAAGCCGAAAAAGCCCTGTCGGAAAGCTGGACGAAGGCCCTGGAGGATACTCCCCCGGCCAAAGGCTCCGGCGAGAAGGCGGAAGAGGCGGGTCTGCTGCCGGCGCAAGATACACTGGCCCTTGCCACCATCACCGGCCTGGAAGCGGAAGTTGCCATGCTGAGAGCACGGCTGGCGCGTTACGAACCGGTTGTTGCGAGCGAAGTGGAAACCTCCCTTGAAGAGGCGGCGAAGGCCCGTTTGGCCGAGATGGAACGCCAGCTCGTCGACATGGAATCCGATTATGTGGCAGCTCAGGCGGAGGTCACCCGGCTCTCGCTCATGCTGGAAGCCGCAGGCGCAAACGCAGGCGAAACCGAAATGCAACGGCGCCTGGCCGCGCAACTCGACAAGACCACCCGCGAAAACATCCGCCAACAGGCCGACCTGAAAGACAAGGAGTTACGGCTGGAACGTCTGTCAGGCCAGGTGCAGACCCTGAAGAAGGACCTGGAAAACGCGCCGGCCCTCGCCGCATTGCGCCAGGATTTCAAGGCTCTGGCCGCGAAAGTATCCGGATCAAAGGGCATCAAGCTGTCCACCAGTTCGCTGAAGGTGAAATCCCGGCACCCGGCAGTCTCCGCGAAGATTACAGCCGGCTCCGACATGGAGGCGGGGCAAATTCCCGCGCCCGGCGGCAACGTGAACGGCAGCCTCCCGGCCCGGAACGGATCGTCTCCCGCCCAGCAGACGGAAGGGGACCAAGCGGCCGCTCCGTCGAAACCGGCCGACATCGCTTCGGCCGCACAGGCCCTGGTCAGCCGGATCGTTGCCTCGAGCAGAAATTCGGAGGAGGCCCGGACATCGGCCGCTTCCACAGGCACACCGGTTGAGACCGGAACCGCTTCCGAACAGGAACCGGCCGGAGAAACCGGGCCACAAAAGCAGAAAAACAAAGTTGTGGCTTGATCTTATGCCTTTCAGGCGGTCTTTTAGGGTTTCTGTCTGCCGCCTGAAGAGCCCGCGATAAATGCTGATCGAACGTCACAACGCCATCCTGGAACTCGCCCGTCAGATGGGGCGCGTTAGCGTCGACGATCTGGCCAGACGATTCGACGTTTCGCCCCAGACCATCCGCAAGGACCTGAACGAGCTTTGCGAGCGACGCCTGCTCGCACGAACGCATGGCGGCGCCCTGCTGTCGTCGGGGATCGAAAACGTCGGCTACGAAGCCCGGCGGATCATCTCAAGCAAGGAAAAGGCGGACATCGGCGAGAGCGTCGCCGCGCTCATTCCGGACAACGCCTCGATCTTCATCAATATCGGCACCACGACGGAAGCGGTCGCCCAGGCCCTGTTGCAGCACCGCGGACTGATGGTGATCACCAACAACATCAACGTCGCCAGCCTGATGCGCGGATATTCCCAGATCGAGGTGGTGATCGCCGGTGGCGTTTTGCGCCATTCGGACGGTGGCATTGTCGGCGAGGCCGCGGTCGATTTCATGCGCCAGTTCAAGGTCGACTTCGCCGTTATCGGCGCCTCCGCCATAGATCCGGACGGTTCCCTGCTCGACTACGACTACCGCGAAGTGAAGGTCACCAAGACGATCATGGACAATGCCAGGCATGTAATCCTGGCAGCGGACAGCACCAAATTCGAGCGCACCGCCCCCGTGCGTGTCGGCCACCTGTCACAGGTGACCACCTTTGTCACGGATGTTTGCCCGGATCCCGCCTTCGAAAAGGTCGCCGCCGACGCGGAAGTGAACCTGATCCAGACAGGAACGCTGGAACGCCACAGCTAGAGCGTACCGCGGTCCTTGCGGTCCGAACCTCAAGCCAGATTCGTATCAAGGGAAGTAGCGCCGCAGTCGCGCCTGCGCTGCGCGCGAAAACTCTCTGCCTTTCAGGCAGATCGTCAACCTGTGCCGATTTCCGGGAGGGAAAGCTGGCACGCCCAACGGGACTCGAACCCGTGTTTCCGCCGTGAAAGGGCGGCGTCCTAGACCGCTAGACGATGGGCGCGCGGTGCTTCGGGAGGTCTCAACCTCAAGCCGAGGACCGTGCGTATAAGGCTGCTCAGCCGAAGACGCAAGTCCTTTTTCGCATTTTTTTGACGCTGCCCCGCATTTCTCACAGTTGCATCGCCAAATGTCCGTTCAGGCCGTCTCAGCGGGAGACGAAATCCGTCCGGCCGAGCTGTTTTCCGGTCACCGGATCAAAACGCAACAGCGCCGTTTTGCTGCCCTCGCGCACAAGAACCAGCAGAAGATCATCGGCAAGCGTTGCCTGGAGAACATCCGCTTCGGGGCCAACCGCCACCGTTGCGGCAAACTCCGCATTCGCCGGATCGGACTTATAAGTGTTGATCTTGTAGATAATTGCTGCAAAGACAGCGATAAATCCGGCCACCATGACCAGCGACGATCCGAGCAGCAGGCGTTTCAGCTTTGCCTGGACCCGCAGGGCGGCGGGGTCGAGCGGCGTCTCATCCGGACCCGTGTCCCGAAATTCAGGTTGTGACATGACAGACAATTCCCAAGAAGATCCGGCCGGTCTGGACACGGAGTACAGTTTAACGATCGATGCAGCCGATGCCGGAAAACGGCTGGATGCGGTGTTGGCGGCCCATCTGGAAGACCTTAGCCGCAACAGGATACAGTCCCTGATCAAGTCCGGAGACGTCACCGTCGGCGGCGCGAAAATAGTCGAGGCGAAATACCGGGTCAATGAAGGCGATGCGGTTACCCTGACTTTGCCCGAAGCCGAGGACCCCGACCCCAAGGGCGAGGACATCCCGATCTCGGTCGTCTACGAGGACGAACATCTGATCGTCGTCGACAAGCCGGCCGGGCTGGTGGTGCATCCGGGTGCCGGCAACTGGACGGGTACGCTGGTCAACGCGCTCATCCATCATTGCGGCGACAGCCTGTCGGGAATCGGCGGCGTCAAGCGGCCGGGGATCGTTCACCGGATCGACAAGGACACTTCCGGCCTGCTGGTTGTCGCCAAGACGGATCAGGCCCACAAGGGGCTTGCGGCGCAGTTTGCGGACCATGGCCGCACCGGACCGCTGGAACGGGCCTATTCGGCCTTGGTCTGGGGAGCGCCGTCGAGCCTCAAGGGCACTGTCAACGCCAATCTGGCACGCTCGCAGGCGAACCGGCAGAAGATTGCCGTCGTCAAGACCAGCGGCCGGCATGCCATTACACACTGGCAGGTCAAGGAACGGTTCGGACGGCCGGACGAGCCGGCTCTCGCCTCGCTTGTGGAATGCCGCCTGGAAACGGGACGCACCCACCAGATCCGCGTCCACATGGCCCATATCGGTCATCCGCTGATCGGCGACAACGACTACGGCTCGGGATACAAGACCAAGTCCAACCGCCTGGAAGAGCCGCTCAAGAGCCTCATCGACGGCTTCGACCGGCAGGCTCTTCATGCCGGATTGCTGGCATTCGAACACCCGGTAACGGGCAAAACTTTGCGCTTTGAAAGCCCTTATCCGGCTGATTTTGCAAATCTTTTGTCCGGATTACAAAAATTTTAGGAAGCATTTTCGTTTTCCCGCCATGCAATCGGCCAATTCCAACCTATATTAGAAGCTCTTGTGTGCCTGAACGGACACTATTCTGCGTCCGCCTTTTCTCCGAAATGGCTTGCTTGCGTGAACCTGCGGGGCGGCCGGAGCGAGGGGACGCGACTGACGAAAGGGGGTGCATGCAATGGCCCAGAACGTACCGACGCTTACAGCCGGGGAAGGTGGTCTCAGCCGTTATCTGGACGAGATCCGGAAATTCCCGATGCTGCAGCCTCAGGAAGAATACATGCTCGCCAAGCGCTACAAGGAGCATGAAGACCCTGAAGCGGCCGAGCGCCTGGTCAATTCACACCTGCGTCTTGTCGCGAAAATTGCCATGGGATACCGCGGATACGGCTTGCCGATCGGTGAAGTCGTCTCGGAAGGCAATGTCGGTCTGATGCAGGCAGTCAAGCGTTTTGAACCCGACAAGGGGTTCCGCCTGGCGACTTACGCGATGTGGTGGATCAAGGCGGCGATCCAGGAATATATCCTGAGATCCTGGTCGCTCGTGAAGATGGGCACCACCGCGAACCAAAAACGTCTGTTCTTCAACCTGCGCCGCCTGAAAGGCAAGATCCAGGCCCTGGACGAAGGCGATCTGAAGCCGCATCAGGTGACGGAGATCGCAACCAAGCTCGGCGTCTCGGAAGAGGAAGTGGTGTCGATGAACCGGCGCCTCGGCGGAGATGCCAGCCTCAACGCACCCGTGCGAGCTGAAGCCGATGCCGGCGAATGGCAGGATTGGCTCGTCGACGAAAGCGACAGCCAGGAAACACTGCTGGCCAATCAGGAAGAGCTGGACATGCGCCGCAAGCTCCTGAGCGATGCCATGGATGTCCTGAACGAACGCGAGCGCCGCATCTTTGAAGCCCGGCGCCTGTCGGAAGACCCGATGACGCTGGAAGACCTTTCCGGCGAGTTCGGCGTCAGCCGCGAACGCGTCCGCCAGATCGAGGTCCGAGCCTTTGAAAAGGTTCAAAAGGCCGTTCGCAACAGCGCCCGTACACAGGAATTGCCCGTGGCCTGAGGCAGCAATTTGTCGTGAATTCCAAAAACGCCGGAGCCCTCGCTCCGGCGTTTTCGTTTTGCCAACAAAGAGATTTGACCAGAACCCATTTGGGAAGAGATCCTGGCAGGAAAGGACGTCGCAACGAAACGGCACCTTTCCCGAAGTTCCGAAATCAGCGGATCTCGACGGCGTAGGTTTCAACCGGCACAACTTCCTTGATCAGGCCTGCCTCGGCCATGAATTCGGCAAAGCGCCGATACCGTCCGGCATCGAGCGCGGCCGGCCGCTTGGCGAAGCGCGGCAGTGTGTCGGCCCAGGCGCGCTTGTTGAGTTCGTCGTTGAGGTTCGGATAGGCCTCGATGAAGGCGTTCCATGCCTCTTCGGGGTGGTTGGTCAGAAAGATCGTTGCAGCTTCAACAGCTGCCAGGAACTTGGCAAAACGCGGATCGCCGGTCTTGTCCTTGTTCACCACGTAGATCAGTTCGTCAAAGACCGGTACGCCGTTTTCTTCCGGGAAGAACGCCTTGCCAGGCTTGCCCTCGATTTCCATCTGGGTCAGCTCGAAGTTGTGGTAGGCACCGATGACCGCGTCGACCTGGCCCGACATGAGAGCCGGCGACAGCGAGAAGTTGACGTTGATGAGTTCAACGTCGTCGACAGACAGCCCGGCGGAGCGCAGCATCTGGCCTAGCATGGCATCCTCGAAACCGGACACCGAAAAGCCAACAGTCTTGCCCTTCAGGTCCTTGAGATCCTTGATCGGACCGTCCTTCAACACAATCAGGGAATTGAGCGGCGTTTCCACCAGCGTGCCGATACGCATGAGCGGCAGGCCTTCCTCGGCATGGGCGTGCATCGTCGGCTGGTAGGAGATGGCGATATCCCCCTGCCCGGCCGCGACGAGTTTCGGCGGCATGGCCGGATCCGCCGGTTCCACGATTTCAACCTCAAGACCTTCGGCTTCAAAGAAGCCCATGGTCTGCGCAGTGATGACCGGTGCGTGGTCCGGATTGGTAAACCAGTCCAGCAGCACGGTCAGTTTTTCAGCGGCCTGTGCCGGAGCGCTGGCGAGAAGCCCGGCGGCAACGGTGAGCGAAAGGAGCGTCTTTTTCATTCAATCCTCCAGAATTGGCGGTCAGTCTTCGACCTGCCAGGGAACAAGGAACCGTGTGAGGTGATCGACGGTGTAGCGCAGGGCCAGCACCATCAAAGCAAGCAGGATGACGGCGGCGAAGAGAACATCGGTGTTTCCACGGGCATTGGCCTGCAGCATGATGAAGGCAAGTCCGCCCTTGGCGCCTGCCCATTCGCCGATCACGGCGCCCATCGGCGCAAAGACCACGGCGGCGCGCACACCCGAGGAGAAGGCAGGCAGGGCGGCTGGAAGGCGGAAAACCCACAGCTCCTGAAGGCGGGTCGCGCCATAAAGCCGGGCAAGGTCCGACAGGCCGGTATCGAGACGGCGCAGGCCGTCGTAGACCATGGAAGTGATCGTGAAGAAGATCACCAGAACCGCCATGACGACCTTGGAGGACACGCCGAATCCGAGCCAGAGCACCAGGATCGGCGCCACGACGAAGACCGGAAGCGCCTGTGTAATGAAGACCGAGGGCATGATCACCCGTCCGGCCAGCGGAAACAGCCAGACGGCGATGGCCAGCAGCGCACCGCAGGTAATGCCGAGGCCGAACCCGAGCAGGGTTTCATAGGCCGTGATACCCGCATGATGCAGCAGGAAGCCGGCGTTTTTCGGGAAGGCTTGCAGCACTTCAACCGGTCCGGGCAGCAGATAGGACGGCGGCTGCAGCACCCACACGAGCAGCGCCCAGGTGCAGAAGAGAACGGTCGATCCCGTCAGGAATTTCAGACATACGGTCAAAGCTGCCTTCATGACGCCCTCCTGCCGAGAGGCGGCGCTTCCGAGGCTTCAAAAACGGCGCTGTCCTTCCGTGGAAACAGACGCCGCCGATATGGCAGACACATACGCATAGGATCTCCCGCCTTCGGAGCAAGGTCTGTCGACCCAGCCGAAAATGACAATGGAGATCCGGGAATAGGCTAAGGATTCCGTCCCTTCGCCGGCATGACCCGGATCAGGTTCTAAGGGTTCGGCTTTTGGCCATCTCAGCTCCGGCTCCCGGAGCACCCCTCGGACCGGGCAGGAACATGCCCTGCCTCAACGAAAAAAGCAAGCCGGTGTCTCCGGCCTGCCGAAATGTTCACGAAATCAGTCTGCCGTCAGCCGGCCTGCCAGGAGGTGATCGCCTGTTCGACGGCCTCTTCGCCGGTCGGGCCTTTTTCCAGAGTCAGGATGCCACGCTTGCCGTTTTCATACAGCATCGGGATATCGATCCAGCCGCGTTCGCGCAGCAGGGCCATGTTGCGCTGCTGTTCGTTCGGAAGGCTCGACAAGGCAATCCAGAAGAAGCCCGGCTGCACCTTCACCGAAGCGCCGATCAGGGCATCACCCCGTGCTTCCTCCGTCGGCTTCATGACCAGGCCCGGAACGTTGACGACATCGCCCGCCGCAAAGTCTTCCGGGAATTCATATTTGATCTCAACCAGATGACTGGCCGGCAGAGAGGTATCGTCGTTCGGCTTGATGCGGATATCGACCTTGACGTCGCGCTCGGGAATATCCACCGAGGCGCTCAGCACGGACTGCGACTTGCCGTCCAGGTTGGTCACCTTCTCGATGTTCCAGACAACGGCTCCCTGCGCAGCCGTACCCGCTCCGCCCGCATCGGCACCTTCCTCATAAAGAATGGAGCGTTGTGCCGCCGTGGCCGTTCCCGTGGCCGGGGCGGCAGGAGCCGATTCCACCGGAGCGACAGCCGCAAGGTTGTCTTCGGAGACGGGTTGCGGTTGCTCCGCGTCGGCCTCGAGCGCGTCCGGGGCGGCCGGCTGTGCCGGAACCGGAGCCGGTTCGCTTTCCACGCTGGTCACGATCGACGGCTGGGCAGGAGCCGGGGCAGGTTCTGACGGTTGCGGTGTGATCGTCGTGGTCGTGACCGTCCGGGCATCGGGCGCCACGACCTCGCCGTCCTCGTCGCTCAACAGACGGTCGGTGTTCTTGGCCTGCTCCTCGTCATCTTCCGGCGCGGACAGCGCGACGTCTTCGGTGGAAGAAGCACCGATGTCTGCCTGCACCGGATCGGACTGTGCGAGCGGAGCATCGCTGGCAACCTGATCGCCAGAGGGCAGGATCAGATAGGCGCCGATGGCGACAAGCGCCAGTACCAGAACCGCGGCAAGGGCGATCGGCAGGATGCGGCTGCCCGAAGAGCCTTCGCCACGCAAGGCATCAGAGGCGCTTGGCCGTTCCCGACGGGTCCGGCCAGCCTTTGCGCGCCTGTTCGAGGTCTGCTCCGCACTCTCGTCCAATCTGGAGGCGCCGGCATGGTCAGCCGCTTCGTCCTCGGGCTCGAAGAGCCCGTCGTCTTCCGGAACCGACTGGTCGAAAGAAGGTTCCTGACGCTGCGCGGATGTGTCCAGCGGAGCCTGCTCGCCGGCAGGTTCGACGGCGTCCTTGACATTCTGAACGGCCTGATTGGCCGCCGAACCAAGCGCTTCGGCCTCCGACAGGGTGTCCTTGAGCGGAGACGGAATGTCCTCTTCCGGCGCGGCTTGAGGCGTTTCGTCGATTGGTGCGGGGGCGTCTGCCGGATCCACGCTGGCGGCTGCCGGTTCGGGAGTTGAAGCCGGCTGAGCAGCCGGCTGCGGCGCAGGAGTTTGAACCCTGGGAGCAGCAGGTCCCAGCCCGAGCGTTTCGCGCGCGGCTTCCGCCTCGACCTTGCGGATCGCTTCTTCAAGCCGCAGTTGCTCCGCCGTGATTTCCGAGGGGGACAGCGGAGGTTCATAGGCCTTGAGCTGATTGACAATGGCGTTGCGCGCCCGGCTGTATACGCTTCTGCGGGCGGCACCATTGCTTTCCGGCAAAGACGCGATCGTTTTCTTCAGAATTGAATAGTAATCAGCCATCTTCCTGCCTACCGGCCAACTGCAAGGACCTGATTTGCGAGCCTGAACTTTCAGATCAATGTCAGGCTTATAGCAAGTTTTTGAAGACCGGTGCTATTTCTTCAACTTCCTGCTTGAACGGCAAACCCCTGCAGTACGCTTGTCCTGTCACATGTTTTGTTCAACGCATTCCTGCGTTTGATAATAGTTGAACAGGCGCGCCGTGATTCGCAACGCGCCTGTACTCTTGTCATTATTGCGCGCTCATGCGCAAAGATCTCAATCCTGGAACGGATTCTGCACAAGAATTGTGTCGTCACGTTCGGGGCTGGTCGACAGAATTGCAACCGGTGCGCCGATCAGTTCTTCCACATGGCGGACATATTTGATCGCCTGGGCCGGCAGGTCCGCCCAGGTCCGCGCGCCCTCGGTCGATTCCTTCCAGCCGGGAAGCGATTCATAGATCGGCTTGACGCGTTCCTGCGCGCCCTGGGACGCCGGCAGATAGTCGATCTTCTCGCCGTCCAGCTCGTAGCCGATGCAGATCTTGATTTCGTCCAGGCCATCGAGCACGTCGAGCTTGGTCAGTGCGATGCCGTTGATACCGGAGGTGCAGACCGTCTGGCGCACCAGCACGGCATCGAACCAGCCGCAACGGCGGCGGCGGCCGGTGACGGTGCCGAATTCATGGCCGCGGGTACCCAGGAATTCGCCGACTTCATTCTGCTGTTCGGTCGGGAACGGACCTTCGCCGACGCGCGTCGTATAGGCCTTGGTGATGCCGAGCACATAGTCGATCGAGCCCGGGCCGAGGCCGCAGCCGGTGGCGGCCTGCCCGGCCACCGTGTTGGACGAGGTCACGAAGGGATAGGTGCCGTGATCGATGTCGAGCAGGGCGCCCTGTGCGCCCTCGAACAGGATGCGCTTGCCTTGGCGGCGCAGATCGTCCAGCAGGTACCAGACCTTGTCCATGTAGGGCAGGACCTTGTCGGCGACACTCGTCAGCTCGTCATAAATCGCCTGGGCGGAAATCTCTTCCTGGCCAAGACCGCGGCGCAAAGCGTTGTGATGCGTCAGAAGGCGGTCGATCTTGGCAGGCAGCGTGTTGAGGTTCTTCAGGTCCATCAGCCGGATCGCGCGGCGGCCGACCTTGTCCTCATAAGCCGGGCCGATGCCGCGTTTGGTGGTGCCGATGCGGGTTCCGGTGTTGGAATTCTCGCGCAGGGCATCCAGTTCGCGGTGCAGCGACAGAATAAGGGTGGCGTTTTCGGCAACACGCAGGGATTCGGGCGTCACGACCACACCCTGCTTGCCGAGGCGTTCCACCTCGTCGGCGAGCGCATGCGGATCGAGCACGACACCGTTGCCGATGACCGACAGTTTGCCTTCGCGCGCGACACCGGAGGGAAGAAGGGAAAGCTTGTAGCTGACACCATCGATCACCAGCGTGTGACCGGCGTTGTGTCCACCCTGGAACCTTACGATGACATCGGCCTGTTCCGACAACCAGTCGACAATCTTGCCCTTGCCCTCGTCACCCCATTGCGAACCGACAACAACCACATTCGCCATCTAGACTTTGCTCTCCTGAAGCAGCTTTCCTCACCCCGGGCCGAAGCCCGTGGCGCCAACACGACAAGCCCCGGTGACCTGACCGGGGCAAACGGCGCGGACTATAGACAGGTTTCGAAGCTCTTGCGAGTCTTCGAAAGGGGAATGGCGCGCATTTGCGTGTTTTTTTGGTCGCGCACCGCGGAGCGGGACAATTCGCCGCCGGTCACGGCGGATGTCTGCACTCATATCCTGCAAACGCCGGGTGACCCGAAGCAAGCCGCCCGTTACCTTGCCTCCCTGTCCTTGTCCTCCAACTTGTCGCTGCGGGCAAGCCTGAAGATCATCGGAGACGTTCTGAGCAGCCAGACGAACCGGTGGCGCTGACTTGCCGGCACCGCTTCACGGCTCAAGATGCGTATGAAGATAAAGACGACCAGCGACAGATGAAGCGTTGCTGTGTAGATGAAAAACGCAGCCGGTTCGAAGATTTCCATCACCAGTGAGGCAATGAACGGCCCGGCCACCGCACCGACGCCATAGGCCAGCGTCAGCCCCGCGACCACGTCGACAAACTGGCCGGGCTCCGCGTGATCGTTGGCATGTGCCGCACAGAGGGAATAGAGCGGGAGCGCAAACCCTCCGAAAAGAAAGACGCCGGCAAACAACTCGAAGCGGGACGAGGCGCCGGAAATGAACAGACAGGCAAGTCCCGCGCCGACCGTGAACACGCCGAGCACGTGGCGCCGGTCGAGCCGGTCGGAAAACCAGCCGGCCGGATATTGGAACACGGCACCGGCGAAGACCCAGATCGCGATGAAGGCTGCGACGGCATCAAGCCCAAGGCCCAGGGTTTCGGCATAGATCGGACCGATCATGCGGAAGGCGCCGTTGGTCAGGCCGATCGTGAAGACGGCGACAAGGGCCACCGGCGAAACCCGCCAGAGCATGAATGGATCCACCAGACGGGCGGGAGGCGCCGGGGGATTCTTTTCGCGGGTCAGTGAAATCGGAACCAGAGCGAAACAGAACAGGATCGCAAGGACGATGAGAATATCCGGTCCGACCGGACCGAAGACCGGCAGCACGAACTGACCGCCCATGACCGCCATCATGTCCACGATACGATAGACGGACAGGATGCGTCCCCTCGAGGCGTTGGAGGCAATGGAGTTCAGCCAGCTTTCCAGCACCATCGCGGTTCCGCAGAAGGCCGCGCCGCTGACAAGCCGCACACCCATCCAGAGCCAGCCGGCCGGCGTGAAGGCAATCGCCAGAACGGCGATGGCACTGATCGCGGCAAGCGTCGAAAACACGCGGATATGACCGGCACGGGCGATCAGGAAAGGGGTCAGCAGGACCCCGAGGATCAGTCCGGCAAAGTAGGAGGACCCAAGGAGACCGATCAGCGCATCGGACAGCCCCTCCGCCCTCGCCCGCACCGAGATCATCGTCATCGAGAGGCCGTTGGCTGCCAGCAGACAGGCAGCCGCAACGAGCAGGGGCGCAATTCGGCCGGCAAGCGACCTGGTATCGGCAACCGAAGCAACGTGTGTCATGAATGAAGAACTTTCCGGAGCCGCGCGAGCGGTCAGACAGCGATTTTCACACTCTTGCTGGAGTGAAAGGGCTGCGCAAGTCCACTGGAATCGCTTTTCGGGTGTTTTCCGGTTTTCCCGGGTGATATCCGGGAGACAGTCCCAACGGTTTCATCGAGTTGCCCCATGCCTTTTCGACACTGGATCCTGCTGATTGTCCTTGGCGCCATCTGGGGCGGTGCGTTCCTGTTCGCCAAGGTGGCCGTCGCGGAGATCCCGCCCTTCGTCCTCGTTTTCTTCCGTGTTTCCATCGCCTGCACGGTGCTGCTGACGTATCTGTGGGCCCGGGGTCTCCTGTCCGGACTGGAGGCGAAACATGCCCTTCCGTTTCTCGTCATGGGCCTGCTCAACAATGCCGTGCCCTTTTCCCTCCTGTTTCTCGGTCAGACCGTGATCGGCGCCGGGCTGGCCTCGATCCTCAACGCCACCACCCCCGTCTTCACGGTACTGGTCGCAAGCGTCGTGGTGAAACAGGAAGCACTTCAGGCCAACAGGGTTGCCGGTGTGGTTCTGGGGGTCGCCGGTGTTGCCGTCATGCTGTCGAGCAGCCTGTCCGGACTGGCGACGGATCCGGTCTGGGCACAGCTTTGCTGTCTTGGAGCCGCGCTTTCCTATGCCCTTGCGGCGACCTTCGCCAGAAGGTTCAGGTCCATGCCGCCGCAAGTCGCCGCCACCGGACAGCTTCTCGGCTCCAGTGCGATCATGCTGCCCGTCGCGCTTCTGACGGCTTCCGGCTGGACCGTTTCCGACCCGAGCCTGACCACCTGGTTGAATGTGCTGGCGCTCGGTACCGTTGCCACGGCCCTTGCCTACCTGATCTATTTCCGCCTTCTTGCGGAAGCGGGCGCGACCAATGCGTCGCTGGTGACGCTGCTGGTGCCGGCAAGCGCCCTCTTTTTCGGCTGGCTGATCCTCGGAGAAAAGCTGAGCGCCTTGCAACTCGGCGGCTTCGCCGTGCTGCTGGCGGGTCTGGTCGTCCTGGACGGGCGGCTCCTGCAACGGCTCGGACCGAAACCGGCCTGAGACTATTTCCCGGATTGCACCAGCTTCCCGCCGGCCGTGAAAAACACGAAGGCCGGCACCGCGAAGCGTGCCGGCCTTCCGCTCAAAACGAGGGAATTGCGTCCTCTCAGAACTTCAGCGCCTTCACCTGCCTGACGTGGGAAACGGCTTCCAGGCGCGCCATGACCTCGTCCGGCACTTCGCCGTCGACCTCGACAAGGCAGATCGCGTCCTTTCCGGCGGCAAGCCGGCCGAGGTTGAAGGTTGCAATGTTGACGCCGCTGTTGCCGAGTTCCATGCCGAGATGACCGATAAACCCGGGTTTGTCCTCATTGGTGATATAGAGCATATGTTCGCCGAGCTCGGCCTCCATATCGATGCCCTTCACCTGGATGATCCGCGGCTTTCCATCCCTGAAGACCGTGCCGGCGACGGAGCGTTCCTGGCGCTCGGTCATGACGGTCAGGCGCATATAGGTCTCGTAGGCGCCTTCCTTTTCCCGGCGGATCTCCTCCACCTTGATGCCCCGTTCTCTTGCCAGAATCGGCGCGGAAACCATGTTGACCGTCTGAAGGAGCGGCGTCAGCAGACCGGTGAGAGCGGCGGCCGTCAGTGCCTGGACGTTCATTTCGGCGACGGCGCCAGCGTATTCCAGACGCACGCCCTCGATGCCCGTTTCCGTCAGCTGGCCAGCGAAGGATCCGAGTTGTTCGGCCAGGCGCACGAAGGGCGCCAGTTGCGGCGCCTCTTCCGCGGAGATCGAAGGCATGTTAAGCGCGTTGCGCACGGCGCCTTCCAGCAGATAGTCGCACATCTGTTCTGCCACCTGCAGGGCAACGTTCTCCTGGGCCTCGGAGGTCGAAGCCCCCAGGTGCGGCGTGGAGACGAAATTCGGCGCGCCGAACAGAACATTGTCGATGGCCGGCTCCTCGACGAAAACGTCGAATGCGGCACCGGCCAGCTTGCCCTCGTCGAGCGCAGCCCGCACGGCCGCTTCATCGGCCAGCCCGCCGCGGGCACAATTGATCAGATAGGCGCCTTTCCGCATCTTCGCGATCGCAGCCGCATCGATGATGTTGCGGGTCTTGTCCGTCAGCGGCGTGTGCAGGGTGATGAAATCCGACCGGCGCAGCAGGTCGTCGAGTTCGACCTTCTCGACACCGATCGCCATCGCCCGTTCCGGCGTCAGGAACGGATCGAAGGCGACGACCTTCATCCTGAGACCGATGGCTCTGTCGGCGACAATCGAGCCGATGTTGCCGCAGCCGATAAGGCCGAGGGTCTTGCCCGTCAGCTCCCGGCCCATGAAACGGGACTTCTCCCACTTGCCAGCCTGCGTGGAGGCATCGGCTGCGGGAATCTGCCGGGCGACCGACATCATCATGGAAATCGCATGTTCCGCGGTTGTGATGGCGTTGCCGAAGGGCGTGTTCATCACGATGATACCGCGCGCGGTCGCCTTGGGAATATCGACATTGTCGACCCCGATGCCGGCCCGGCCGATTACCTTCAGGTTGTCGGCGGCGGCAATGATCTTTTCGGTCACCTTGGTCGCGGAGCGAATGGCCAGACCGTCATATTGGCCGATGATTTCCCGGAGTTTTTCCTTGTCCTTGCCAACCTCGGGAAGAAAATCGGCCTCGATGCCGCGGTCCCTGAAGATCTGGACGGCAGCGGGCGACAACTTGTCTGAAATCAGTACCTTGGGAGCCATGAAAACCTCTCCTTGAATACGAGAAACGATCCGGGCGGCAGCCCCGCCCGGCGATGTGTCGTTGTAGGGAGAACGTGCTCAGGCAGCCTGAGGCAGTTTCGCTTTTTCCGTGTCGAACGCCCAGTCGAGCCAGGCCGTCAGCGCCTTCAGGTCGCTTGCTTCGACGGTCGCCCCCGCCCAGATACGAAGTCCGGACGGCGCATCGCGATAGGCGCCGATGTCATAGGCAATGCCTTCGGCGTCCAGCAGGGCGGCAAGCGCCTTGGCAAAGGCGGCCTGCCGGTCGGCGGGAAGCGCCAGAATGCCCGGATCGGTGACCTTCAGGCAAACGGAGGTGTTCGAGCGGGTCGCCGGATCGACCGCAAGGAAATCCACCCAGCCTGTCTTTTCGACCCAATCGGCCAGCACCGCGAGATTGGCGTCGGCCCGGGCCTGCAGCCCCGCAAGGCCGCCAAGGCCGTCGGCCCATTTCAGCGCATCGATATAGTCCTCGACGCAGAGCATGGACGGCGTGTTGATGGTCTCGCCCTTGAAGATGCCCTCGATCAGCTTGCCGCCCTTGGTCAGGCGGAAAATCTTCGGCAGCGGCCAGGCCGGCGTGTAGCTTTCCAGCCGCTCGACCGCCCGCGGGCTCAGGATCAGCACGCCATGGGCAGCTTCACCGCCCAGAACCTTCTGCCAGGAAAAGGTGACGACATCGAGCTTGTCGAAGGCAAGGTCCTGTGCAAAGGCCGCGGAAGTCGCGTCGCAGATCGTCAGGCCTTCCCGGTTCGCCGGGATCCAGTCGCCGTTCGGCACCCGCACACCGGCGGTGGTGCCGTTCCAGGTGAAGACGACGTCGTTGGAAAAATCGACGGAGGAGAGATCCGGAAGCTCACCGTAAGGGGCTTCGAGCACCCGTGCGTTGTCCAGCTTGAGCTGCTTGATCACATCGGTGACCCAGCCGGAGCCGAAGCTTTCCCAGGCCAGCATGTCGACGCCGCGCGCACCGAGCAGCGACCAGAGCGCCATCTCGACGGCGCCGGTGTCTGAGGCCGGGACGATACCGATACGGTAATCATCGGGAACCTGAAGTACCTTGCGCGTCAGCTCGATGGCTTCCGCCAGCTTGGCCTTGCCCGGTTTCGCACGGTGAGAGCGGCCCAGGGGTGCATCGCTCAAGTTCTCGAGCGACCAGCCGGGGCGCTTGGCACAGGGACCTGAAGAAAAATTGGGATTGGCCGGACGCACGTCCGGCGTGACGGTGAGTTCTGTCATATCTGTCTACCCTCGCAGATAGTAGCCCCTCGTTGGGGAGGGGTGGCCCACCTATGGGGATAGGGCGTTCTCGCGGAGCGGTCAATTCAAATCGGCAAGGAACGCAAAAAGGCCGGTCGAAACGACCGGCCTTTCCGCTTTCGATGATCCGGGCAGGATCAGAAGTTGCTCGTGATCGGGCCCTGCGGCTCGTAGTAGACCGGGCCGGCGGGAGCCGAGGCGGTGTTGAACGTGTAGCGGGCACCGAGACGGAACTCGTGAGCGGTGAGATCTTCATATTCGATGCGGGTGTTCTGGCCGCCGGTCGCGAACTTGGCGGACTGGGCGTCGCCGATGTTCAGGTAACGGTAACCGCCATCGAGCGCCAGGTTCGGCGTGATGTCGTAAGACGCACCCGCCATGAGAGCCCAGGCGAAGTTCCACTTGCTGTCGCCTTCGTAGGTGCCTGTTGCGCCGCCGCCGTTGTCATAGGTGATGTCGCTGGTCGTCACGTAGGACGCACCGACACCGGCACCGACATAGGGCGTGATCCGGTTCCAGGTGCCGATGTCGACGTAACCGTTCAGCATGAAGGTCCAGACGTCGATGTCGGCTTTTTCGACCGAATAGCTGCTGCCGCAGCTGCCGCAGTAGGCCTTGGCTTTCACCTCTGCAGGAAACTCATAGTCGATCGTCAGGTCAGTGCGCAGGAAATTGTTGAACTTGTAACCGACACCGGCTCCCATCATGAACGTGCCGCTCATGTCTTCGTCATAGAAGTCCAGGGTGCCGTACTTCAGGTCCGGCGTGGAATAGATCTTGTATCCGATGTCGCCGCGCAGATACCAGCCACCGACAGCCGGTACTTCGGGCACGTGTTCAATAACCGGTGCCGGCAAGTCCGCCGCATAGCTTGCTGTGGACACTGCAATGGCAAAACCGGCCAAAGACAAACGCTTAATAAAATTGTCCATGTCCTCGTCCTCTTCAGTGAGCGTCCGCTCTAAACGATGGCCGGACACATCAAACTTGCAGAGATCATGAGGGAAATTCATTAAAGGTGACTTAACTCTGTTCTTTAACCGCGTTTTTTTACCTTAAATTTTTCTTAACAAGGTCAAGTTGTTCGTCTCAAAACAAAAAAGCCGCCCCATTCGAGGCGGCTTGATAACGAGATGGATAACCGTCAGGCGGCCGCGGAGGCGACCACGCCGGCAATGTCGTTGACAACCTGACTGACCAGGTCGGCGTCATCCCCTTCCGCCATGACACGGATGAGCGGTTCGGTGCCGGAGGCGCGAATCACCAGACGACCTGACTTGCCGAGGCGTGCCTCGCCGTCTTCGATGGCCGACTTGACCAGATCCTGTTCCAGCGGCCTGCCGCCCTTGTAGCGGACATTTTTCAGGATCTGCGGCACCGGTTCGAACCGGCGGCAGACTTCGGACACCGGCCGGTCCTGGTCCTTGACGCAAGCCAGAACCTGAAGCGCCGCGATCAGGCCATCGCCGGTGGTGGCGAAGTCGGAGAGGACGATGTGACCGGACTGCTCGCCGCCGACATTGAAACCGTTTGCCCGCATGTGTTCGACGACATAGCGGTCGCCCACCTTGGTGCGGGCAAGGCTGAGTCCCAGGCTTTCCAGATAGCGTTCCAGACCGAGATTGGACATCACCGTCGCAACGATGCCCGGCGCGGACAGACGTCCCGTCGCCTGCCAGGACTGTGCCACCACGGCCATGAGCTGATCGCCGTCGACCTCGGTGCCGTTCTCATCGACAATGATGACCCGGTCGGCATCGCCGTCGAGCGCGATGCCGATATCGGCCCTGACCTCATGCACCTTGCGCGACAAGGCGGCGGTTGAGGTGGAGCCGCACTCCTTGTTGATGTTGAAGCCGTCCGGTGAAACGCCCATGGTGATCACGTCCGCCCCAAGTTCCCACAAGGCTTCCGGCGCCACCTTGTAAGCAGCCCCGTTGGCGCAGTCGATCACGACGCGCAGGCCTTCCAGGCTCATTTCGCGTGGCAAGGTACGTTTGGCGAATTCGATATAGCGTTGCTGGGCTCCGTCGATCCGCTTGGCCCGGCCAAGCTCTCCGGCGCTCGGCAACCGCGCGCTCAGGTCGCTTTCCACGAGTTCCTCGATGGACTTCTCGATCTCGTCGCTGAGCTTGAACCCGTCGGGTCCGAAGAACTTGATGCCGTTGTCCTGATAGGGATTGTGAGAGGCGGAAATCATCACGCCGAGATCGGTTCTGAGAGACCGCGTCAGCATGGCAACCGCGGGTGTGGGCATGGGCCCCAGGAGGAAGACGTCCATTCCGACGGAGGTGAAGCCGGCAACCAGTGCGTTTTCAAGCATGTAGCCTGACAGGCGCGTGTCCTTGCCGATGACCACCCGGTGGCGGTGACCGCCATTCTTGAAGACCAGACCGGCCGCCATGCCGACCTTCAGTGCCATTTCAGCAGTCATGGGATAGGAATTGGCCTGACCGCGAATGCCATCGGTCCCGAAAAACTTGCGCATCAAATCTGTCCGTTGATTTTTCTCTTGCGCTCTTTTAGCGCAATTGAGCTGGTCCGCGCTTCAAAATATGTGAGCAATTGTTACTATTCACTAACAAGCTGGCGGATCCGGTGCCTGTTGCGGTCAATACGGGTCCATGCCCTCATACGAAAAATGCCCGGCAGAGCCGGGCATTTTGTTTTCATCCGCGTCGTAGGGCTCAGGACTGCGGTTGCGGCTCCATACCGCCGCTGGTCTCGTCGCCACCGCGTTTCGCACCAGCGGTCGGCACCGCTGAGGACCGCCCGACCGGCTGGTCGTCGTCCGTGTCGCGAACAGGCGGCTTGCCCTTCAGCAGCCCCTGGATCTCGTCACCGGAGAGGGTCTCGTATTCCAGAAGGCCCTTGGCGATCGTGTGCAGCTGATCCTCGTGATCGCCCAGGATCTTCTTCGCGGTTTCATAGCCCTGGTTGACGAAGGACTTGATTTCCGCATCGACGATCTTCTGGGTGTCTTCGGAAACGTTCTGGTTCTTGGCAACCGAATGGCCCAGGAATACCTCTTCCTGGTTTTCGCCGTAAAGCAGCGGTCCCAGCTTGTCGGACATGCCGAACTGGGTTGCCATCGCACGGGCAAGCTTGGTTGCCATCTGGATGTCGCCGGTGGCGCCGGAGGTAACCTTCTCGTAGCCGAAGATCATTTCCTCCGCGACGCGTCCGCCCATGGCAACGGCAAGATCCGCCTTGCACTTGGCGCGGGTCAGCGAAACCTGATCCTTTTCCGGAAGGCGCATCACCATGCCGAGCGCGCGGCCGCGCGGGATGATGGTCGCCTTGTGGATCGGGTCGGAGGCTTCCTGGTGAAGCGCGACGAGCGCGTGACCGGCTTCGTGATAGGCGGTCAGTTTCTTTTCTTCCTCGGTCATCACAAGGGTGCGGCGCTCCGCTCCCATCATGACCTTGTCCTTGGCGTCCTCGAATTCGGCCATGGTCACCAGACGCTTGGAACGGCGGGCGGCCAGCAGCGCGGCTTCGTTGACGAGGTTCATAAGGTCCGCGCCGGAGAAACCGGGAGTGCCGCGGGCCAGCGTCTTGACGTCGACGTCCGGCGCCAGCGGAACCTTGCGCATGTGGACCTTGAGGATCTTTTCGCGGCCGGTGATGTCCGGGTTCGGCACGACGATCTGACGGTCGAAACGGCCGGGACGCAGCAGAGCCGGGTCCAGAACGTCCGGGCGGTTGGTCGCCGCAATGATGATGATGCCCTCGTTCGGCTCTAAGCCGTCCATCTCGACCAGCAGC
>NZ_JBNKYW010000163.1:0-4291 GCF_050301095.1 Roseibium sp. | reverse complement strand
CTCAAAACAGAGGGGACCTTGATCGAGGATTGGAAGCTCGCGACGGCTTCGGCCTCCGCAGCACTGCAATAGCAAGCGTCAAAGGGGCATAAAGAAGCGATCAGCCCCCGATCTGGATGGATGTCGTTGTTCGGGCGGCGGCCACGAGCCCGGTGCCGTATCCCGCCAGGACCTTCAGAGCGGAACCGGTCCAGCAGACGATAGACGTGCCGTCTGGACATGTTCATCAGGTTGGCCGCTGTCGTGACACCGATGTACCCGTCATCGACCTGGGTCAGCACTTCAATCCTGTTCAAGTCACGCTTGCTCATCATCACCCAGCCCATGCCGCACCTCCCAGCGTACTTGTCAGAACGGGAAGTGTGACATTCCTGAATAGACCAACCCGTGACATTCTAGCTTGGCACTTACAGTCGAAATACGCATAATCAATATTATGGAATATAAATAGCTGGATGAATTTGGTTGCTAACACAGGCCGTTAGCTGCGCCTGGTTTGCGCGTTGCTTGTATGCCTTTGCTAGCGATGCCGTTACGGCCATGTCACGATTCTTAAGATCGCAGCCGGATTTTTCAGCCGTCGGGGTCATCCTGTGCGTCGATGATACGGCGTGCAATGTCGAATGAGAAACCGGCGCGGCACATGGCTGCCATGTCCTTGTCGCGCCGCTGCTGCCGGTTGCCGTCCGTTCGGAACGGACCGAGCCGCCGACGCCTGGCAAAAATGCGCGCTGCGTCCATATCGCTGCCGCTGTCGTGTTCAAGCACGGACTGTATCACGTCCTTGTCGACACCCTTGGAAATCAGCTGGGCTTCGATCTTGCGCCGTGAACCGCCACGACGCCTGAGACTGGCCGTTTTGGTTTCCGCGTAAACCCGGTCGTTCACCAGACCCGACCCCGTGCACTTGTCGACGACCTTGTCGATCAGTGCGGCAAAGTCCGACGGATCGCGATCGTGTTCCGCACAGGCCTTCATAACCTTGCGTTCCAGAACCTTGCGCAGATTGGCGGCGGACGATGCGTAGCGCTCCAGATAGTGAACGGCGGACCGGATCAACCGTTCTTCTGTCGGCAACTTGTAGCGCGGCTTAGTCGGCATAAACGGACTGTGGCAATGCCTGTCCCGTGTCTGAAAGTTCGATCCGCATTCCGTCGAAGGCCGGTTCTATGGTCTCGGGAAGTTCCGCGGACAAGGTTTCATAGTCCAAGTCATTGTGAAGATTGGTGAAAATCGCGTGCCGTGGCGCGAGTTTCCTGGTCCAGTCCAGCGAGTCCTGCAGGCAGAAATGGCTCGGATGCGGCCTGCGGCGAAGGCAATCAAGGATCAAAATGTCTAGATTTTTCAGCAAGTTGAAGCCGGTTTCCGGAATAAATGAAACGTCGGGAAGGTATGCTGCATTTCCGATCCTGAAGCCGAGCGCATCGATCTCCCCGTGATTGACGAGGAAAGGCACGAATTCAATGGCTCCGCCCGCCCCGGCGATCCGGACAGGTTTTCCAGCCTCGATCTGGTGCCGGTCCAGGATGGGCGGATAATTGGAGCCTGGCGGTGTCGAGAAACAGTAGCCGAAGGCTTCGAGCGCCCGCTGAAACGTAACCTCGTCCATATAGACAGGCATGCGGTTTCCCGAACGTACCAGAAAGGCCCTCAGGTCATCGATACCGTGCAGATGGTCCGCGTGGGAGTGCGTATAAAGCACTGCATCGAGATGGCTGACGTCAGCAGTCAGCAGTTGGTTTCTGATGTCGGGACCGGTATCTATCAACACCGTTGTGCACCCGTTTTCCCCATGCTTTTCCACAAGCAATGCACAGCGGGAGCGCCGGTTTTTCGGCTCCTTCGGGTCGCACAGTCCCCAGTCGTTACCTATGCGCGGAACACCGCCGGAAGACCCGGACCCCAGGATGGTCAGGACGATGCTCATTGACCGAATTCCTGTGCAAAACCTTCAGGACGTGGAACCTTCTTGAACAGCCGGAAAAAGTTTTCCGTCGTCTGGCGGGCAATTTCCTCTTCGGAGACGCCACGGGTTTCGGCGAGCACGGCGGCTGTCATCGCCGTATAGGCAGGCTCGTTGCGTTTGCCGCGCCTGGGCTGGGGGGCGAGATAGGGGGCGTCCGTCTCTACGAGCAGGCGGTCGGCCGGAAGGTCGCGGGCAATGGCGCGAATGTCTTCGGACCGCTTGAAGGTCAGAATGCCCGAAAAGGAAACATAAAGGCCAAGCTCGATGCCAGTCATGGCGAGTTCTCGTCCGGAAGAGAAACAATGCAGCAGGGCCGGGAAGGTCCCCTTCCCCATTTCGTCTTTCAGGATCGCCGCCATGTCCTCATCCGCATCTCTGGAATGAATGACAAGCGGCAAACCTGTCTGACGCGCCGCTTCGATATGGATGCGCAGCCCTTCGGCCTGGGCGTCACGGGGCGCCTTGTCGTAGAAATAGTCCAGACCGGCTTCGCCGATGGCAACCACCTTGGGATGGCTTGCCAGGCGGATAATCTCTTCGGCCGGAATACCGCGTTCGGTCCCGGCGTTATGCGGATGCGTGCCGACCGAACAATAGACTTCCGGATATTCTTCCGCGATGGCGAGAACCTGGTCGAATTTTCGGACATGCGTGCAGATGGTGACCATCATTTCGACGCCGGCTTGGCGGGCGCGCGCAATCAGGTCGGCGCGTTCGCCGTCAAAATCCGGAAAATCGAGGTGGCAATGGCTGTCAACGAGCATGAAACGTCCGGGATAGGTTGAGCGTTGAATGGAAGCGGGCTTCCACTATGTGTCCGCCGCCTAGATAGCTGGATTTTCCGGAAATCCCAAGGGGCCTGATCGGTTTCGGCCACACCGGATTGATCGGGACAGAGGTCAAGCGGCGCGCAGCGCCAGAAAGAAGTCGAGAACAACCTGTTTCCGGTCAAGGTTCAGTGCGTCGGAATCGCGTATGGCCTGATTGGTTTTCTGCCAAATGTCCACGTAGCGCCTTGCCACGCCAACGCCCTGCGCCAGTTCGGTTCGCATTTTCTCGTGAAGCCAGATCTGGATCACATGCTGAAAGTTTTCCCAGTTGTCCGTCTGGCCGCGTGCTGAAACCATATCGGCAAGCGCGTGCACCGATGCCAGATCAAGCTGGCCGGCATTCTCCGCAAGACGTTTCACACCTCTTGCTATCGTGAGTCCGTCGCCGGAGAGCAAGGTGATCGCGGACCGAAGACTGCCGTCCGCCGTTTCGGCGATTTCCCGAAGATCCTCTCCACCCGGAACGGCATCGGGAGCCAGCTCCTGAAGACCCTGGCGTATGTCGTCTGGCGTCAACGGGGCAAGATCCAGGCGCCGGCAGCGCGAGCGGATGGTTGGCAGGAGGCGGCCCGGCGCGTGACTGAGAACCAGGAATAGACAGCGTACGGGCGGTTCTTCCAAAATCTTCAGAAGAGCATTGGCGGAACTGGCATTCATGTCGTCCGCCGCGTCGACAATACAGATGCGCCATGCCTTCGCGGAAGCCGTTGTGCCGAAGAAGGAGACAGTCCGCCGGACTTCATCGACCGGGAGGTCCGACTTGAACCGCTTCGATTTCTCGTCCCAGGGCCGGCGCAGATGAAGAACGTTCGGATGGCCACCAGCCTTGATCTGCCGCGAAACCGGGTGTTCCTCGGGTACCGCAAGGTCTTGCGCGGATGCCACTACTACTCCGAAGCGGTCGGGATTGGCGATGACGAATTGCGCAAAACGGAAGGCGAGCGTTGCCTTGCCGATGCCCTTTGGGCCGCCGAGGATCCAGGCATGGTGAAGCCGTTCGGACCGGTAGGCGTCCAGCAGCTCCTTTTCTGTCTCCCGGTGCCCTATCAGGCGGTTGCGTTCGTGCGGCAACGGGAAGCCCGGCAGGGCATCCACTTCCGGAATTTCGACGGGCGCGTTAGCTCTGGCCATCAAACGCGTCCTCGTGCTTCCGGGCCGTGGCGTTTGTCTCGTTTTGCGCAGTAAACTCGTCTTCAAAGAAGTCGAGAACCGCATTTTGAATCGCATCCTGGACAGATGCGAAGTCCTTGCTGCCGTCGATGACAACAAAGCGATGGGATTCTTCCCGGGCGAGTTCGAGAAACAGCTGCCGGCGCCTTTCATGAACTGACAAAGCCTCGTCTTCAAACCGGTCCGGGCCGCCGCTGTCGTTGTCCTCGGAACGCTTGGCGACGCGTGCCAGGCCTATCTTCGCCGGCACGTCGATCAGGATCGTCAAATCCGGACGGGTGCCGGCAACCGCTGCCGTCTCGAGGAGTTGCAGATAGTCCGGATC
>NZ_JBNKYW010000162.1:0-22241 GCF_050301095.1 Roseibium sp. | reverse complement strand
ACATGCGCATCAACAGGGAAGAAATGTTCGCGCCCGTCACCTGCGTGATCAAGGCCGGCGGCTACGACGAGGCGCTTGCGATTGCCAACGACAGCGAATTCGGCCTAACCGCGGGCATCATGACGAGCTCTCTCGCCCGTGCCTCACATTTCCGCGCCAACATGCGCGCGGGCTGCGTGATGGTGAACCTGCCGACCGCCGGAACGGATTATCACGTTCCCTTCGGCGGGCGCGGCGCCTCCTCTTTCGGTCCGCGCGAACAGGGCCGCTACGCCGCCGAGTTCTACACCTCGGTAAAAACCGCTTACGTTTCCGCCGGAGAGCCTTCATGACCGGCGCCCCGCTGATAGACGGGCTGCAATATGCCCGCTGGTCGGAAAAGATCTTCCGGCAACTGCGCGAAGGCCGGGTGGACGCGATCCATGTGACCATCACCTATCACGAGAACTTCCGCGAGACGGTCCATAACATCGAGCAGTGGAACCGCTGGTTCGAAACCTATCCGGATCTCATCTTCCAGGGCCGGACGGCCGCGGATGTGACCCGGGCAAGACAGACCGGCCGCACGGCAATCTTCTTCGGGTCGCAGAACCCGTCCTGCATGGAAGACGACATCGGGCTTGTCGAGGTCCTGCACACGCTCGGCCTGCGCTTCATGCAGCTGACCTACAACAACCAGTCGCTGCTGGCGACCGGCTGCTACGAAGACGAGGACACCGGCATCACCCGCATGGGACGGGAGGTCATCGCCGAGATGAACCGGGTCGGGCTGGTCGTCGACATGAGCCATTCCGGCGAGAGGTCGACGCTTGAAGCCATCGAGCTGTCGACGCGCCCCATCGCGATCACCCATGCCAATCCGGCGGGCTGGCACCCGGCGCTGC
This sequence comes from Roseibium sp., assembly GCF_050301095.1. GTDB lineage: Bacteria > Pseudomonadota > Alphaproteobacteria > Rhizobiales > Stappiaceae > Roseibium. The sequence goes on along the minus strand of NZ_JBNKYW010000162.1, from coordinate 21,357 downwards.
GCAACAAGTCCGATCACGTGCTGCAGGCGCTTGGTCAAAGCGGCGGCATGCTCGGGTTCTCCGTCTATCCCCATCACCTGAAGGACGGCAGTGCCTGCCGTTTGCAGGATTTCTGCGAAATGATCGCGCGGACCGCCGATCTGATGGGCATCGAGCGGATCGGGATCGGCACGGACCTTTGCCAGGACCAGCCGGACAGCATCGTGGAATGGATGCGCACCGGACGCTGGACCAAGTCCATCGACTACGGCGAAGGCTCGGCTGCGGCACCCGGGTTCCCCGAGATGCCGCACTGGTTCTCCGACAACCGGCATTTCAATCAAATCGCCGACGGCCTGAGCGCCGTCGGAATGACCGCCGGGGACGTCCAGGCGGTCATGGGAGGCAATTGGCTGCGCTTCTTCGAAGCGAGTTTTGAGGCACCCGCGAACGCCTCGGAAAAGGTTTCGCAAGCGGCTGAATAGGTCGACACTTTCTGGGAGGAAAACATGACCGACATTACCGAAACCGGACGGCTCTCCGCCGGACGAAGCCTGATCGACAAGCCGCTCTTCGCGGTGACCGGCGGCTTCATTCTCTTGTTCTGCGCCTATGCGCTCATCGACATCGAAAGCCTGTCGGCACTGGTGGACCAGGGCTTTGGCGTCTCCGCACAGTACTTCGGCCTCTACTGGCAGGTGCTCCTGCTCGCGACCTTCCTTATCGGCATTCTGATCTGCTTCCTGCCCGGCAGCAAAGCCGTGATGGGCAAACTGGCAAAGCCGGAATTCACGGCCTTCCAGTGGGGCTCCATGATCATGTGCACCCTGCTGGCAGGGGGCGGCGTGTTCTGGGCGGCCGGAGAGCCGATAGCCCACTACCTGTCCACGCCGCCGCTGTTCGGGGATCTCAGCACCGACCCGCAGGCGCGCGCCGAGGCCGCGCTGGCGCAGTCCTTCCTGCATTGGGGTTTCCTGGCCTGGGCCATTCTCGGGTCCCTGACCACCGTCATGCTGATGCACTATCACTATGACAAGGGCCTGCCGCTTGCGCCACGGACCCTGCTCTATCCCGTCTTCGGCGATCATGCGATCAACGGGCCGATCGGACTGATCGCGGATTCCAGCTGCATCATCGCGGTTGTCGCCGGAACGGTCGGACCGATCGGCTTCCTGGGCCTGCAGATGTCCTATGGCCTCAATGCGCTGTTCGGTGTTCCGGACACCTTTGCGACCCAGGCTGTTGTCATCCTTGCCCTGGCCGGTGTCTACACCGTCTCGGCCATTACCGGTCTTTCCAAAGGCATTCAGCTGCTGTCCAAGCTGAACGTCATTCTGGCTTTCGCACTGCTGGCCTTCATGCTTGTTGCCGGGCCGACGGGTGCGATCTTTGAGGGTTTCGCGGGCGGCTTCGGTACCTATCTGACGGAATTCTTTTCCCTGTCCATGTATCGTGGCGATGCCGGCCTCTTCGGCGCACCGGGCTGGCTCGGCTGGTGGACCGTGTTCTTCTGGGGCTGGTTCCTGGGCTACGGACCGCTGATGGCGATGTTCATCGCACGGGTCAGCCGTGGCCGCTCGATCCGTTCGATCATCATCATGCTCTCGATCATCGCACCGATCGTCACGAATTTCTGGTTCACGATCATCGGCGGTTCCGGCATTGCGCTGGAACAGCTGACACCGGGCGTGATTTCCGGGCCGTTCGAAGGCTTCAACCTGCCGGCCGGTCTCCTGGCCATCACCCAGGCCATGCCGCTCGGCTTCCTGCTGTCGGTGCTGTTCCTGATCCTCACGATGATCTTCGTTGCAACGACGAGCGACTCCATGAGCTTCGTGATTGCAGCCGCCATGTCCGACGAAACACCGCCGACGGTCCTGCGGGCCTTCTGGGGGCTGGCCATGGGTGTCATGGCGCTCATCCTGATCTCGACAGGCTCCGGCGGTATCGGCAAACTTCAAAGCTTCATCGTCGTGACAGCCGTTCCCGTGTCACTGGTACTGCTTCCGTCCATATGGGATGCGTTGCGTATCACCCTGGCTCTGGGCCGCAAGTAACACTCAATCCTGACGGTTCCCGGCTTTCCGGGAACCGTCTCCCCGGAATGGTGCTGGAGTGACGTTGAGATGCTGTTGCAAGAACTGGATAGCGCGCCGATGCAAGTGGCTGGCAGGAGATGCCCCGCCGACGTGATGCGGCTGACACGTATGGGTTCGGCCCATCCCACCCGGCTGTCCTTCCTGCGTGTGCTTCTGAGGCGCATGCAGAGTGAAGGCTGGACGTTCACGCGGCCGGTCTGGGACGTGAACGACAAGGGCGTCGGACGCGCGGTCTATTGCGCCAATGGTCCCGAGCGTTCCTACAGCCTGGTCGCCTTTGCGCACGACCTTCCCGACGACATGCGTTCGGACCGGGTGATTGCCACCGCCTGGGACGCCACGTTCGCCCTTTTTGATGGCGTGCCGTCGGAGGACGATCTGGAGCGCCTGGAAAGAAACGTTCCGCTGCAGGAGGCCGGACGCGTCTCGGAAAGCGAACTTTCCCTCAGCCGGGCCAACAGGTCCGTGCGTCTCTTCAATCACGTTGTCGAGCGCCTGTCGCAAGGCGACCAGCCCGACCGGAACGAAATCGAAGCCGTCGGATACCTGATGCGCACCACGGCCGTCTACGGCTCGGGCAAATTCGGGGCGGCGGACCATGAAAAAATCCGCAGCCGTCCGGAACTGGCCGCACCGTTCCAGGCCGAAATGCTCTCGGTCTGGCTGACCCGCCAATTCACCGTCGATCTGGCGGAACATCTGGCCACTTCCAGGGGCAAGGACCGTGCGGTCCGCCTCGACCCGGCAATCAAGGCAAGGCTCGGGGTCGGCAATTCGACCGGCCTCGGCATGGCGCCTTTCATCGTCCGTCACCCCGTACTTCTGAACAACTGGATGCTGGCGCGCGAGGAAGCGCTTGCCAGGGTCCGCAACCTCGACACGGCAAGTCCGCTAGCAGCGGAGAGCCTGCACAAGGCCTTCGCCGATGCCCGGATCAATCTTGCGCAATGGCACTCCGAACATCCGTTGCAGGTTGCCAGGCTTGAGGAGTTGAAACGGGATTTCGACCTGCTCGCCCAACAGATTTCAGGCTTTCCGGAAGGCCCCGATTACCCCTGGGACCGCCTGTGGCGCTGGGGAGAAGTGTCCCTGTCGCAGGAAGGCCAGGAAGCTCTGCTCGCCCTGCTGCTCGAACCCCATGGCGCGCTCGTCGACGAACTCGCCGACCGCATGAGCGCCGACGAGGATGGGTCCTTCCGCATCGATGGGGCGATGAGCACGGCCGAGCTGCGATCCCTCATGGAGGAACACTATTCCTGGGCGCTTGCCGTCGACTTCTCGCGGCCCCACAGTTCCGCGCGCTTCTGGTACGTTTCGGAAGAAAAGCTGGAGCCGCGTCTGGGCGAACGGGAACTGGACGAAGGCGCCAGTCTCGAGCAACCGCTTTGCATCGCGCGCCTTGCCAGCGAACTCCACGCGGACCTTGAAGCAAGGCCCTCCGGAGACAGTGTCGCCGCTTTTCTGCTGCAGCATCCGGAGCACCGCTTCATGGTACGACGGGCCCAGATGGCGCGCCTGCATCCTTACGCGGAAATCCGGGACAACCTGATTGCCGGGGACATGCTGCCCATCGACCTGATGCGCTGCAAGCTGGCGTTCTTCGGCGCAACCCACTTCGATCCCCGGTCCGACAAATGGGTACGCATCTGCCTGTTCCAGGACGCGCCATACCCGCTGGATTTGCCTCAGGAGGTTGAGAATGCACGTGGAAAAGCATAATCCGGTCGGCGACGTCGTTCCGGCAGCCATTCCGAAGACTGCCCGCATTCTCATGTCGCGGAACGAGATTGCCACCCTGTGTTTCAAGGCGGCGCGCGGCGCCGGTATGAGCTGGGGTCACGCGGAAGAAGCCGGACAGGCAGCCGCCTGGCTTGCTCTCTATGGTCTTGACGGTCCGAAATCCCTCGCGGCTCACCTTCAAGGCGCGGCCGGCAAAAGCTGGCAGGACGTCTGCCCGGACGTGCGCCCGGGTCTTTGGGAAACTGCCGCCGGCACGCCCCTGTGCCCGATCTCACTCGGCGCGACCCTCTGCGACTTCGCTGCCCTGCCCGACACGCCCCTTGCGAACGAGGGTCTAGAGACCGGTCCCGTCAGCCGGCCGCTACTGGTTCTCCCCTTCCTGTCCGCGGTGGCGGAAGCGCTCGAAAAACCTGTCCGGCTGTCCTGGCCCGGTGGCGACATCGACCTCGGCCCGGAGGGACAGATCTCCGGGGCAACCGAGGCTCTGGCAAAAGCGGAAACAGAAAGACTTCACATCCGGACAGGCACCTTGGTCGGGGAAACCACCCGCAAACCGGTGATGGCCCCCGTCGGCTCCGAAACGCTGGAGTTCCTGAACGCTCTTGCCATGAAGACAACCGTTCCCCCTTCCGACCGCTCCCGTGCCGGAGCTGGCGGGGGAACGTCCGACAACGATTAATCCAGCAAACTCAGGAATATGGAATGACAGTACACCGCCACAACCCGGGTCCCCGTATGAGCCAGGCCGTTCGCGTCGGCGACATCGTCTTTCTGGCCGGCCAGATCCCGCAAGACCTTTCCGGAGACATCACCACGCAAACACGCGAAGTCCTGGCAGGTATAGACCGTGTCATGGCCGAGTTCGGCGGCAGCAAATCCAACGTCGTCTCGGTTCAGGTCTGGCTCTCGGACATGGCGGATTTTCAGGGCATGAACGCCGTCTGGGACGAGTGGCTCGACAAGGACAATCCTCCGGCGCGCGCCACCGGCGGCGTCGCCCTCGCCCGCCCTGGCATGCGCGTGGAAATGATCGCTACCGCGCATCTTTGAAAGCAAGGAAACAGCTGCCGTCAAAGGTCGGTCGAACTGCTATCCGGAACGAGAAAGGCCACCCCCGCGGGTGGCCCTTTTTGTTGCGATCACATGCCTGTGGCGGTCAAGCGCTCAACCGTGCGCCCGCTTCGTCGAAGTAGAACGACTTGCCTTCCGGAATGCCGAAACTCAGCTCGCTGCCGGGCTCGATGGCGTGCTGGCCGAAGAGGCGCGCGGTGATCTGGTGATCCTTGACCATGGCGATCACATTGGTGTCGCCGCCGAGCTGCTCCACATGCTGGACAGAAGCCTTCAGCGGCCCCTCGTCACTGAGGAACAGGTCTTCCGGCCGGATGCCGAGCGTGCGCGTGTCGCCCTCGCTCACAAGGCCGGCCGGCAGGAAATTCATCGCCGGCGATCCGAGGAAGCCGGCAACGAACTGGTTGGCCGGATTGTTGTAGAGCTCCATCGGGCTGCCGACCTGCTCGATTCGGCCCGCCCTGAGCACGACGATCTTGTCGGCCAGCGTCATGGCTTCCGACTGATCGTGGGTGACGTAGATCATCGATGTCTTGAGCTGACGGTGCAGGTTCGCGATCTCAAGCCGCGTGTTCATGCGAAGGGCCGCATCAAGATTCGACAGCGGTTCGTCGAACAGGAACAGCTTCGGATGACGCACAATGGCCCGGCCGATCGCGACACGCTGGCGCTGGCCGCCGGAGAGTTCCGACGGATAACGGTCCAGATAATCTTCCAGATTGAGCATGCGCGTTGCTTCGGCAACCCGCTGTTCGATCACGTCCTTGCTCTGCTTTTCCTGCTTGAGCGCAAGAGACATGTTCTTGCGCACGTTCAGATGCGGATAAAGCGCGTAGCTCTGAAACACCATGGCGATGCCGCGCCTGGATGGCGGCGTGGTGTTGACGACCTCGCCGCCAATGCGCACTTCGCCGGAGGACACGTCCTCCAGACCGGCGATCACCCGCAGAAGCGTGGACTTGCCGCAGCCGGACGGGCCGACGAAAACGACGAACTCGCCGTCCTGGACTTCCAGGTCGATGTCCTTCAGGACATGAACAGTGCCGAAGAACTTGTTGACGTTGGACAGGGTTAGCGCCGTCATGGCGTCAGCTCCTTCAGTAGAACAGATTGACCGGTGCGAATGCTTTCGTCGGCCGCCAGGCAGATCGCCAGCGACTTGACGGCATCGAGCATATGCCGGGTCAGATCGATGTTTTCGGTGATTGCGCGCAGCATGTAGGCCTGCTCGGCGTCACACAGTTCCTGGTGACCGGGTTCACCCGGAAGATCGACGTGCCGGTCGCCGCCAGGACGGTGCACCAGAAGGCCGCCCACCCTGGTGTGGCCGTCGACATCGGACGAAGCGCCCTTGTCGTCCTCGACGATCGAGACCGAGCCGGCCGGCGAGACGACGTCCTTCACGAAGAAGGCGGTTTCCGACATCATCGGTCCCCAGCCGGCCTCGTACCAGCCGACGGACCCGTCCTCGAAGAAGACCTGGAACTGGCCGTAGTTGTACATGTCCGGCGCGATCTCGTCGGACAGGCGCAGGCCCATGCCGTGCACCCGCACCGGTTTTGCATCGGTGATCTGGCACCAGACGTCGACGTAATGCACGCCGCAGTCCACCACCGGGGCCGTCGTCTTCATCAGAGCCTTGTGGGTTTCCCACTCCGCACCGGCACTCTGCTGATTAAGGTTCATGCGGAAGACATAGGGTCCGCCAAGTTCCCGCGCTTCCTCGATCAGGCGAACCCAGGAAGGATGGTGCCGCAGGATATATCCGACGACCAGCTTGCGGCCGGTCTCCCGGGCGCAGGCGACGACGCGTTCCGCGTCGGCAACTGTCGTTGCCAGCGGCTTTTCGACGAAGACATGCGCGCCCGCTTCCATTGCGGTCACCGCATAGTCCGCATGGGTGTCGGAATAGGTGGAGATCACCACGAGATCGGGACGCGCCGTCTCCAGTGCAAGCGCATAGTCGGTAAAGACCGGGTAGCTTGCGAGCTCAGGATGGCTGACCCTTCCCGAGCGGTTGACGAGGCCGACGATCTCGCTGGCCGGGAGCTTGTGGTGCGCCAGCGCATGGGAGAGCCCCATGTTGCCGAGACCAACGATCAGGACGCGGATCATTTGACGGCTCCCGAGGTAATGCCGCGGATCAGCTGGCGTGAGAAGATCACGTAGAGGATCAGCACCGGCAGGATCGCCATGGAGAGCGCCGACAGCACCGCGTTCCAGTCCGTCACGAACTGGCCGATGAAAACCTGGCTGCCGAGGGTCAGCGTCTTGGTCTCCTCGGCGGGCGCCAGGATCAGCGGGAACCAAAGGTCGTTCCAGATCGGGATCATGTTGAAGACTGCGACGGTCGCCATGGCCGGACGAACCAGCGGCAAGACCAGACGGAAGAAGATCGTGTATTCGGACAGGCCGTCGATCCGCCCGGCGTTCTTCAGATCGTCGGAGACCTGGCGCATGAATTCACTCAGGATGAACACCGCCAGAGGCAGGCCCTGCGCCGTATAGACGAGGATCAGCGCCATCAGCGAGTTCACCAGGCCAGTCGCGACCATCATTTCCAGAATGGCGACGGTGCCGATACGGATCGGGATCATGATGCCGAGCGCCAGGTACAGGCCCATCAGCATGTTGCCCTTGAAACGGTACTCGCTGAGCGCGAAGGCCGCCATCGCGCCGAAGAGCAGGATGAAGGTCAGCGATGCGACGGTGACGATCATCGAATTCTGGAAATAGAGGAAGAAGTCCCCCTGCTTCATGACCGTCTGGTAGCCGATCATCGAAAAGCTGTCCGCGTCCGGCAGGGCCAGGGGTTCGCGGAAGATGGCCTTGCGCGACTTGAAGCTGTTGATCAGAATCACGAAGACCGGGAAAAGAGCGATCAGCGTGTAGAGGATCAACGCGCCGTGCATGGCCGCGGTGTTGAACGGATTGGAACGTGCCTTGTTCATCTGTCGTCCTCCCTCACAGCTGATATCTGCGCATCCGGGTCTGGATGCCGAATAGGTAGAGACAGACACCGACCAGGATGATCGCGAACATCGCGCTGGCAATCGCGGATCCCATGTAGGGGTCGCCCAGCTGGAGTTGGAAGCCGAAGAAGGTGCGGTACATGAAGGTGCCAAGGATATCGGTCGAGAAGTCCGGACCGGCCAGAGCTCCCTGCGCCGTATAGATCAGGTCGAAGGCGTTGAAGTTGCCGACGAAGGTCAGGATCGAGATGATGCCGATGGACGGCAGGATCAGCGGCAGTTTGATCTTCCAGAAGGCGGACATGCCGGTGATGCCGTCGATCTCGCCTGCTTCCAGAACCTCCTCGGGAATGGAGAGAAGCGCGGCGTAGATCAGCATCATCGGGATGCCGACGAACTGCCAGACGGAAATGAGCGACAGGGCCGTCAGCGCGTATTCCTCCTTGCCGAGCCAGGGCGCGAACAGGGATTTCAGGCCGACGGCGTCAAGCATTGAGGGGGCGATGCCCCAGATCGGCGACAGGATCAGTTTCCAGGCAAAACCGACAATCACGAACGACAGGATGGTCGGAATGAAGATCGCCGAGCGGTAGAAGGCCGCGAAGCGCAGTTTCGGGTGGCTGAGGATGGCGGCAAGTGCGATACCGATCGGGTTCTGGACCAGCATGTGGACCAGGAAGAACCAGAAATTGTTGCCCAGAGCGTTCCAGAACTGGTCCGACCACAGTGGATCGCCCAAAAGCCTTGTGAAGTTATCCAGCCCGACGAACACACGCTCCTGGTCGATCTTGCTGTAGAGCGCAAGCCGTAGCGTGTTGAAGAGTGGGAAGATCATCACCGCCGTGTAAACAAGGACCGCCGGGGTCAGGAACACGACGATGTGCCAGCGGAAGCGAGGCCTGCTCATAGTAAGCTCCGGTCAGGGTCTCCCGGACAGGCAAAAAACCTGCCCGGGAAAGCGTCGATGGGGTGTGCCAGTTATTTCTGCGGCTCGTACCAGCTGGCAAGGCCGTCCTGCAGCTTCTTGCCGAGCGCCTCGGGTGTTTCGGTGCCCTTGATGGCGGCAACGGAAGCGCCCCAGGTCTCGTTCTCCAGGTTCGGCGTGCCGCGGGAGAGGATCTGGTAGGTGGAGCGGATCGTGCTTTCGCACTCGCCGCGCCAGCTCACGAATTCCTTCGCAAGCGGATCTTCCAGTTCGACCGCGGTCTTGGAGAGCGGGAAGAAGCCCGGCAGGGCGTTGCCGAAGATCGTGGCGAATTCCGGTGACGCAACCCAGGCAAGGAATGCCTTTGCCTCATCCGGATGTTCGGTCTTGGCGTTCATGCCGATGCCGATATCCGTGTGGTCGGAGATGTAGCATTTGTCGCCTGCGTTCCGGACCGGCGGCTTGAAGGCGCCCATTTCGAAATCGGCCTGGGTGTTGAAACCGGAGATTTCCCAGCTGCCTGCCGGATAGACCGCAGCGCGGCCAAGCGTGAACAGGTTCTGGCTGTCCGGGTAGGTCTGGGCTTCGTAGCCGTCACCAAGGTACTGGCCCCACTTGGCCAGGGTGGCGTAAGGAGCGACCCACTGCTCGTCGGTCAGCTTTTGCTCACCCTTGATCAGAGCCTGGCGGCCTTCCTCACCCTTCCAGTAGTTCGGGCCGATGTTGTTGTAGCCCATCGTCGCGGCTTCCCACTGGTCGTTGGTGCCCATGGCCATCGGGATATAGGTGCCGTCTTCCTTGATCTTGTCGAGGGCGGCGAAGAACTCGTCTTCCGTCGCCGGAACTTCCAGGCCAAGCTCCGCGAAGGCGTCCTTGTTGTAGATGAAACCGTGAATGACCGACGCCATCGGAACACAGAAGCTGGCCGAACCGTCGTCGGTCTGCCAGGCGGCCTTGGCGACGTCGGAGAAGTTGTTCATGGCGTCCATGTCGGCAAGGTTCGCCAAATGACCGGCATCATAAAGCGCCAGGGAAGCGTCGAAAGGACGGCAGGTGATCAGGTCGCCCGCGGAGCCGGCATCCAGCTTGGAGTTCAGCACGGCGTTGTATTCCGTCGGCGCAGACGGGGTGAATTTCACCTTGATGCCCGGATGCGACGCTTCAAATGCCGGAATGATCTTTTCCTGCCAGAGCGCAAGGTCGTCGTTGCGCCAGCTTTCGATCGTCAGGGTAACGTCTTCGGCATAGGCCGCCGATGTGAAGAGCGCTGTGCTGGCCATCGCCAGAGCGAGAATATTACGTTTCATATGACACCTCCGAAAAACCCATCCGTAACGGATGTTCAATTGTTCCCCGGCGGCGCTGGAGCCCTTCCCGCTCCCGGATCCGGCAGACCAGAGAGCCAGCCGATGTCCGTCGCATTTGTTTACCGCCAGATGCAGAACAACTTTCGCCGGAGAGCGACCACGCCCTCCCGCTCCCCATATAATACCTATTTGATACCACTTGTCGACCTATTAGTTCAAAATTGTGAAAATGGAAATTTTAAGACCTTTTTTGATACCAATTTCCATGATTGGTATTTCTTTGGATAGCGATTAAGGCGATATTTCCGCAAAGAGGTATTACTTTTCAGGAAAAATCCTTCCTCTCGAATCCGGAATTTGCGTCTTCATTTCGCTCTCATGAAAATGAACCACGGTATTTGAACCCCTGAAACGGCACCTGAAAATCGAGTTTTTTCAAAAGTGGTGTCATTCCGGTTCCAACTCACCGGCCCATTCACCCCGCGCTTTTGCCCGTGTTTGCCGGGAGAGACGCTTTCACCTGCCGGCGCCACCTCGTAGCCCCCCACCCAAGGCTCCGCTTCCGGACGTTTCCCGAAACTCCTCGTCGGCGGCGCTGTGCAACCGGGTGGAAATGTGCTCTTTTTCAAGAAGATATCGACTGCGCAATTTGAGGATATCCGCAATGCTCGCCAGATTTGCGTTTGCCGTGGCTGCTCTGGCTGCCGCAACTCTGCCATTGGGGTCCGCAAGCGCCCAGATGCCGATCCCGCCGCTGCAGCCGGACCCTGGCGAGGGCATTTTCCTGCTCATGACCGACATCCATTTCGACCCTTTCGCCGAGCCGTCCCTAGTGCCGGAACTCGACCGGAACCCGGTCTCGAAATGGCCTGAGATCTTCAAAACCGCCGGGATGAGCATTCAACCCTACGGCCAGGATTCCGGGTACGCATTGACCACCTCCGCCCTGGGAGCCGCCGCGGCACAGGGCATGACCTATGACTATGTGCTCTATACCGGCGATTACCTGAGCCACGGGTTCAACGCCAACTACCGGCGCCTCGCCGGCCCCTCTCCTCAGGGACTGGCATCCTTCGCGGTGAAAACCGCCCAATTCGGCTTTCATCTCTTAAGCGGCACGTTTACCGAAATTCCGATCTTCGGCGTGATGGGCAATACGGATTCCGTCTGCGGCGATTACGAGATCGCACCCAACAGCGCCTTCATCCACGGCATCGCCGGACAATGGGCGCAGCTGAGCGGGCAACCAGAACGCTTCAGTCAGTTTCGGACAGGCGGTTTTTACAAGGCCGCGCATCCGACCGTCGCGGATCAGGACCTCATCGTCCTCAACAACATCTTCTGGACGCCGCGTTACAAGGACACCTGCAATGCCGATGGTGGCGATCCGGGCAGCGCGATGATGTCCTGGCTGGACTGGCAGCTTTATCAGACCCGGCAGGCAGGCCGGAAAGCCCAGATCCTCATGCATGTGCCTCCCGGTATCAATGCCTACAGCACCACGCACCGATCCGGTGCCTGCGAGGCCCGTGTGAGCTCCTTCTGGCGCGATCCCTACGCCGACGATTTCCTCACACTCATGCGCAAATACGCCGGGACCGTCGACTACACGTTCTCCGGCCACACCCACATGGACAGTTTCACGGTTATCCGGGACAGTGACGGCACGCCCCTGATCGCCAGCGAAATCGCCCCCTCGGTGAGCCCGATTTTCGGCAACAACCCGGCTTTCACCGCGTTCCTTTATGACCGCCAGACCGGGGCGGTGAAGGATTCGGCGACCTTCTATCTGTCGAACCTCGAGGCGGCTGCAAAGGGGGCAGAACCGGAATGGCGGCTCGAATATGTCTACAGCAAGACTTACTCGACCAAGGACTTATCGCCGGCGAGCCGCGCTGATGTCGCGGAAAGGATCTCGAACGATGCTCCGCTACGCCAGCAATTCAGCGCTCTTTATGCCGTGAAGGCTGAAAAGAAACAGGTCGACCCGTCGAACTGGAAGGCTTTCTCCTGCGCCCAGACCGCCACCAGCCGTGAGGCCTATACGGCGTGTTACTGCGCCGGGCAATAACCGCATCACGATGCCGGAGCCTCTCCGGAGCAGAGCAAGAGGCTGCACTTCATTGTTATGTATTCCCTGCAAACAGAGCCATTGCCGGCAAGAGCCCTGCCCCCTCCCGAGCGCCTGTATGTCCTCCTTGACATCCAACTGCCAACGCCAACTAAATTCGCTCCAGCGCAACGACGTTGTCGGTCACGGTTGCCGACTGCCCTTCCGGCCCCGTAGCTAGCCGTTCCAGGGAACCGACAAAAATTTCCTTCCAGTCCCGTTCATCCAGGTTCAACTCCTCCATACCCTCGCGCGCGGTTGGAATCGCTCTGCCCTCCTGCGCCCAGGACCAGGGAGCGACCTTGCCGTGGGACACGATCAGCAACACCCCGCCCGCATGGACTGAGTCAGCAGCGCGCCGCAAGACGCGTGTCCTCGGAAATTCGATTGGTGTCTGCAGGAAGAGCGCAGTCACCAGATCAAATCGGGAGTCCGGAAAGCTTTCGGCCAGATCGTGTTGCTGGAACTCGATCTGGTCCTCAACGCCGCACCTTCGCGCATTGGCTTTTGCGTAACCGAGCACCGTCGGCGAGATGTCGACCGCCGTGACCCGCCACCCCTGACGCGCAAGCCAGACCGCGTCATCCCCCTTTGCACAGCCCAGATCCAGGGCCAGACCCGGCGTCTTGTTGTCAACGAGCTGTTGCAAGATGGTCGTAGGGCGCCCGTTGGTACCGGGCGCGGACCGCTGGTACAGCTCCTCCCAGAAATCGAAGGCACTCTGGTTCGTATCCGGCATTTTCATTTTTCACCCTTCCCTTGGCAGTTGTCCCAAGTGCAAGCCGCAGCAATCAGTCGCCCAAATCCTGTCCGGGACAGTTGGAGTGCCGGACAGGCGCGGGTTGTGGCGCTTGCCGGTAATGCATCTGAATTTCACGAAACTCACTAAGTTACAAAAGACCGCCTGTCAATCTTTCGTTCCTTTGTTTGTCACATGAAACGATCCGGTCTATGTTTGCGAAAAATGGAGACGAAATTGCCCACCGACAGCCGGCTTCCGAGGGTGCTTCATGTCCTGCTGCACCTGGATCAAATCGATGAACCTGCCACGTCAGACCAGATTGGTGAGATGCTGGCCACCAACCCCTCGCTCATAAGACGCATGATGGCGGGTCTCAGGCAGGCGGGTTTTGTAAGCTCGACCAAGGGTCATGGAGGCGGATGGTTTCTCGCAAAACCCCTCAACGAGATTTCGCTCTTCGAAGTTTACGAAGCCCTTGGGGCACCCCAGCTGTTTGCCGTCGGTCTCTCGGCGGATGCCCCGGCTTGTCTCCTGGAACAAGCGGCCAACGCGGCAACCCGATCCGCCCTTGCGGCCGCGAAGACAGCGTTCAAGGCGGAATTGGCTCAAACAATGGTCGCGGATCTCGTCGCCCCTCATTCAGGAAAAATCAAACAATATCAGAGCAATAGAAAGAAGAACTCTACTGAAAAACGATAGCCGGCGCTTTGCCCGCCCCTCCGAAATCGGGGCAGTCGCTTCGTTGAAGGTATTTGAAACAACGGGATCGCGACCATCGGTTCCGGTAAGGAAGTACGATGAAATTTCTGATCTTCATTGTCAGCGAGCGAGACAGCACACCGCCCCGCCCGGCCCGTCTGGGCGTGCGGGTCGCAAGGGCCTGTGAACGCCGCCTTGCCGAAAACGGTGCCGACTTTGCCACCATCGATCCGCTGCAGATCGATCTCCCCTCTCCGTTCAAGCCGCAGTTTTCTTATGCGAAGGGCAAAGCGCCGGCTGAGCTTGATGCACTGGCCGAACAGATCAAGGAGGCGGACGGCTATGTCATGGTGAGCCCGGAATATAATCACTCCATGTCACCGGCGCTGGCCCACCTTCTCAACCATTTCGGAAGCTCGCTGTTTTCCTACAAGCCAAGCGCTATCGTCACTTACTCGGCCGGACAGTGGGGCGGCGCAAGAGCCGCCGTCAACATGCGAACCTTCCTGTCCGAACTCGGCTGCCTGCCGGTCTCGTCGATGGTTCACGTCCCCAGGGCACAGGAAGTCTTTGACGATTTGGGCACCTATCCGGAAACGGTGGATGCTGCCCGCTGGGACACTTATCTGGACCGAACCTTCAAGCAGCTCCTGTGGTGGAGTGCGGCCGCTGAAAGACAGCGCGCCGCCGGTTCCGTCGCGGCTCCGGAAGCCTTCGTCAAATCACCGACGCAAAGAAACGCACCGGACTAGGGTGCGGCTATTTCGTCTCGAAAATGAAGTAGTCGGGCCAGAGATCCTGGAAGGTGCCGATGTCGATCTGCAATTTGTTGAGATGCTTGTTCATCCGGGCGGCAGCCTCGTCGGCATCGCGTTTTTCCATGGCATCGAGCACGGCTGAATGCTCGGAGACAACTCGATCCATCCTGCCCTCCTGAGGCAGCGTGAGATGGCGGTAGCGTTCGACCTGAACCCGGATCTTCTCGATCATTGTCCAGATCCCCGGATACCCGCCCGCGGTGGCGATGGCCGAATGAAACGCGTTGTCGGCATCGTGAAACGCCTGCTCGTCACCGTTCTCGGCCAGTTCCCGCTCACGCTGGATGATGGCTCTCAGTTCCATCAGCTGGCTTTTGCTGGCCCTTGCCGTTGCTTCCCGGACACAGACTTCCTCAAGCGCCGTTCTTGCAACGATGGCTTCGCGCAGGTCGGACACGGGAATTCTGGCGACGAAGGTGCCGGACTTGGGAACGACGTCGACCAGCTTCTCTTCGGCAAGCCTGAGGATCGCCTCGCGGACGGGTGTCCGGCTGATGCCGTAGCGCTCGGTGATGTCCTTTTCCACGAGCGGCGCGCCCGGCACGAGCGTGACGTTGATGATGCCGTCGCGCAGGTCGCGATAGACCACTTCCGAATTGCGCAGCGCACGGTTGGCCGCGCCCGCTGCCGGACTGCGCGGCGGCGAATTGCGGGTTCTCGGCTTGCGCAACTTCTGCTCAGTGGACGACGTTTCATCTGCTGACACGGTCATTTTTCCCCCGAAACCAGAGCGTCTCCCGATCGAAGAGGCACTCCCGCCGTTTGAGTCGGCACCGGTTTCTCCCGTTCATATTGGTTCCCTGGAGCTTCCTGCGGTCAATTGAACGCAGACAAGATGCTCCAACACTTCAGAGGCGATCAGCGGATGTTCCATCGGATCCGATGGAACATCCGCTGATCTAGCAGGCGTCCGCAGGATTGGCCAGTTTGAATCCGGTTGCAATCCCGGACACATTCATATACCTAACATATCTTGTATATTAGTTATACAAGTTACGGCCTGACAAGTGAAGGTGCCTGTTCCGGCCGACGGGAGGAAAGACATGATTGGAAAGACCGTACGGCGCGGCCTGCTGGCCGCCGCCATGACAATGATCGTGGCCGGCCAGGCCTGGGCGGCGGACCTGAAATGGGCGCACGTCTATGAGGAAGGATCCAGCTATCACAAGTGGGCGCTGTGGGCGGCCGGGCAGATCAAGGAAAAGACCGGTGGCCGTGTGAACGTCTCGGTGTATCCGGCCTCGTCTCTCGGCAAGGAAGCCGAAATCAACGAGGGGCTGACCATCGGATCTGTGGACATGATCTACACCGGCCCCAACTTCGCCGAGCGGGATTACGGACCGATCGCCATCTCCGACTATCCCTTCATGCTGAAGAACTACGATCACTGGAAGGCCTACCGCGACAGCGATCTCTTCAAGGACCTGTCCGAAGGCTACAGGAGTGCGACCGGCCACTCGGTGATGGCCATCACCTGGTACGGCTACCGCCATGTGACCTCCAACTTCCCGATCACCAAGCCGGACGACATGAAGGGGTTGAAGATCCGGGTGCCGGACTCGCCTCTGATGCTGCTGTTCCCCAACGCCGTCGGCGCCAATCCGACGCCGATCGCCTTCTCCGAGGTCTATCTGGCACTCCAGCAAGGCGTCGTGGACGCCCAGGAGAACCCGCTGCCGACCATCAAGTTCAAGAAGTTCTATGAGGTCCAGTCCAACATCAACCTGACCGGCCACATCGGCAACTCGCTGATCATCGTCGTATCCGAGACCGCCATGGCGCAGCTTGGCGAAGATGCGGCAACCGTCGAAGCCGTCCTGAAGGATGCCGCCGCCCGGAACGCGGATGAAATCTACCAGTCCGAACAGGAGCTGGCGGAGTGGTTCGTGGAACAGGGCATCAAGGTCAACGAGGTCGACAAGGCCGCCTTCCAGGCTGCCGTCGAGCCGATCCTGACCGATGAATCCAAGGTGCCCTACACCCAGGAGCAGTACGAGCGGATGCAGGCGCTCGCGCAATGACCGAAAGCGGCAATGCGGTTGCGGACCTGACCGGTCCGGATGCCGCAAAGACACGGGAAGGGCGCGCGCAAAGCGCGCCCGGCCTGCTCGAATTTCAGGACAGGGAAACCGACCTCAGCGAACTGAAGTGGATCGACGCGCCCGGTATTCTGGTCTTCTGGGTCCTGGCGGTGATCGTCTTTCTGCAATTCTTCACCCGCTATGTTCTGAACGATTCCCTGGCATGGACCGAAGAGGCTGCCCGTTATCTGCTGATCCTGGTCTGCTTTCTGGGCTCGATCACCGCGACCCGTCGGGGAACGCACATCATGCTGGAATTCCTGATCCGCATGCTGCCCCCCCGCCTGGCAAAAGCCCTGACCATTGTTTCACAGGCGATCACGCTCGGCTTTTTTGCCGCCATGACCTGGATCGGCTTCGAGCTGACCCAGAAGACCCGCCAGAAAATGGTGTCGATGCCGATCCCGAAGGCCTGGATCTACACGGTCTGTGTGATCGCGCTCGCCATCATGGCTCTCTATTCCGCCCTCTGGCTGTGGAAGCGGTTCCGCCAGCGCCCCGAAGACATCGTCCGCTCGCTTGACGACCATTTGACCACCGATTGAAGGACCCTGCCCTCATGGCCGTCGTGTTCATGATCCTGTTTCTGTTCGCCCTGATGATGATCGGGGTCCCGGTCGCCGCCGCTCTCGCGCTGGCCTCGCTCGCCTTCATTCTCGCTGAAGGGCTGCCGCCGATGATCGTGCTGGCCAATATGGTCAACGGCATCAATTCCTTTCCGCTGATCGCGGTCCCCTTCTTCATCCTTGCCGGCAACCTGATGAACTCCGCAGGCATCACGACCCGCATCTTCGCCTTCGCCCGCGCGGCGGTGGGCTGGATGCACGGCGGACTGGGGCACGTGAATGTGGGTGCGAGCGTCATCTTCGCCGGCATGTCGGGGGCAGCCGTCGCCGATGCCGGCGGGCTCGGCAACATCGAGATCCGGGCGATGAGAGAGAGCGGCTACGACACGGACTTCGCAGTCGGCATCACGGCAGCCTCCTCCACCATCGGGCCGATCATTCCCCCGTCCCTGCCGCTGGTGATCTACGGCGTCATCGCGGACGCTTCCATCGGCCAACTGTTCATGGCGGGGATCGTGCCGGGGTTGATGATGGCGCTGGCGCTGATGGTCATGGTCGCCTGGTATTCGCGCCGCCGGAACTATCCGCGCGATCTGAATTTCCGGCTTGGACGGCTGGGACACACGTTCCTTCACGCGCTGTTGCCGCTGATGACACCGGCAATCATCATCGGCGGCATCATGTTCGGCATCTTCACGCCGACGGAAGCGGCGATTGCCGCTGTCGCCTGGTGCATGTTCCTGGGCGTGGCGGTCTACCGCACGCTCGACTGGAAGAAAATCCTGAAGGTCTCCTTCGAGACGGTCGAGACAACGGCGGCGATCATGTTGATCGTGGCGGCCTCGACGATCTTCGCCTGGATCCTGACGGCGAACCAGACCGCCCGGCAGTTCTCGGACCTGATGGTGCACCTCACCGACAACAAGGTGGCGCTTCTGTTGATCATCACGCTGATCGTTCTGGTCATCGGGCTCTTCATGGAAACCATCGCCGCGATCACCATCCTGACACCGGTGCTGTTGCCGGTCGCCGTCAGCCTCGGGATCGATCCGGTTCACTTCGGCATCATCATGATCCTGAACCTGATGATCGGCCTGCTGACACCGCCTGTCGGCATGGTGCTTTATGTGCTTTCGAAGGTGGCGCAAGTTCCCTTCGAGCGCTGCGTGACGGCGACCGCGCCATTCCTGGTGCCACTGATCACGGTGCTGCTGCTCTTGACCTTCGTACCGGCCTTTTCCATGTGGCTGCCGACGCTGGTCTACCGGTAAAAAACGGCGGGGCCGAGCGCCCCGCCATCTCTTCCTAGACTGTTCTTCCCGGCGTCAGACCATTGACCTTTTCGATGATCGAGGCCGCATCGATGCCGAAGTGGCCGTAAAGGTCGCCGATGGTGCCTGTCTGGCCGAAATGTTCGACACCAAGCGGGATCGTCTGATGACCTGCCACGCCGCCGAGCCAGGCGAGCGTTGCCGGGTGTCCGTCGATCACGGTGATCAGCTTGCAATGGCCGGGCAGATCCGCCATCAGCCGTTCGATATGGGACTGCGCCGCGCGGTTTCCGCGTGAACGGGCGCGTTGCGCTGCGGTCCAGCCCGCATTCAGCCGGTCGGCGGAGGTCACCGCCAGAACACCGACGTCGCGGCGGTTTCCGGCGAGTTGCCCCGCCGCCTTGATGGCTTCCGGGGCCACGACGCCCTGATAGGCGATGACCACCTCGCAATTGGGGCCGGGCTTGCGCAGCCAGTAGGCGCCGTCGATCGCTCCTTGCCGGAAATCCTCGTCCGCGCGCTTGACCGGCTGTTCGATCGGACTGGTGGAAAGGCGCAGATAGACCGATCCACCGGTCTCGTCCCTGAGCCAGGTGCGCTCGTCCGGATCACCCTCGCCGTCGCGCTGCAGATAATCGAAAGCCCATTCCATGATGACCGCCAGTTCGTCGGCAAACGCCGGCTCGAAGGCGGCAAGCCCGTCCTGGCTCATGCCGATGAGCGGCGTGCCGATGGACTGGTGCGCCCCGCCTTCCGGCGCCAGCGTGACACCGGACGGCGTGCCGACGATCATGAAGCGGGCGTCCTGGTAACAGGCGTAATTCAGTGCATCAAGACCGCGGCAGACGAAGGGGTCATAGACCGTGCCGATCGGGATGAGGCGCTCGCCGAAGAGCGAATGGGAGAGACCCGCGGCGCCCAAGAGCAGGAACAGGTTCATCTCGGCAATGCCGAGCTCGATATGCTGGCCTTCGGGCGTGAACTCCCACTTGGCGGTCGAGGGGATCCGGTGCTCGATGAAGGCATCGGCAAGGGCCTTGCGCGCAAACAATTTGCGCCGGTTCACCCAGGGACCGAGGTTGGTCGTGCCGGTCACGTCCGGCGATGTGGTGACGATGCGCTCGGCCAGCTTGCTGTCGCCCTTGGAAAGGTCGTCCAGCACCTTGCCGAAGGCCATCTGCGTGGAGATGTCCCGGTCGGAACTGAGTTCGATGGCGGGAACCTCGATCTTGTCGTCCGTGTACCGCCGTGCGCCCCTGGCGAAGAACGGCACCTGATCCAGGAAAGCCTTCAGGGCGGCAACGTCCGCAACATTCGCGAAGGGCTCCCACTCCTCGCCCTCCGCAACCCCCATATGCTTCTGCCATTCAAGCATCTGGGCCTTGTTCATCAGGCCGCCGTGATTGTCCTTGTGGCCGGCAATCGGCGTGCCCCAGCCCTTGATGGTATAGGCCAGGAAACAGGTCGGGCGGTCATGATCGATGGCGGCAAAAGCCTCCACCATGGTCTCGGTGCAGTTGCCGCCGAGATTTTCCATGAGGGCTGCAAGTTCGTCGTCGCTTCTGCGGTCGATGAGCGCGGTCACGTCGCCCTGGTCGCCGAGATCGTCCATCAGGCGCTTGCGCCAGACGGCGCCGCCCATGAAGGTAAGTGCGGAATATTCCTGGTTCGAACAGTCGTCGATCCACTGCCGGAGCCTGTCACCGCCCGGTTCTTCGAAGGCGGCTCGTTGCAGCGCTCCGTATTTGACCCGGACAACGTCCCAGCTGAAGGCGTCGAAGATCTTCTCGACCCGGTCGAACAGCCCTTCCCGGACGATGCCGTCGAGCGACTGGCGATTGTAGTCGATGATCCACCAGCAATTCCTGAGATCGTTCTTCCAGCCCTCCTGCAGGGCTTCATAGATGTTGCCCTCGTCGAGCTCCGCATCCCCGACGAGCGCGATCATCCGGCCGAGGGGCTTCTCCCCCGACCAGCTTTTAGCGGCGATATAATCCTGCACCAGCGAGGCAAAGGAGGTGATCGCGACGCCGAGACCGACCGAGCCGGTGGAAAAATCAACGTCATCGATGTCCTTGGTGCGGGAGGGATAGGACTGGACACCGCCGAAGCCGCGGAAGTTCTCCATCTTTTCCCGGGTCTGGTTGCCCATGAGATACTGGATGGCATGGAACACCGGCGAGGCATGCGGTTTGACCGCGACACGGTCCTCCGGCCGGAGCACCGAGAAATAGAGCGCCGTCATGATCGACACCATGGAGGCCGAGCTGGCCTGGTGACCGCCGATCTTGATGCCGTCCACTTTCGGGCGGATGTGATTGGCGTGGTGGATCATCCAGTGCGACAGCCACAGCAGCCGTTGTTCAATGGTCTTCAGATGGTCAGTGCTCATATCGCAATCCTGTTGAATCAGATCTTGAGGCCAATCTACCCCTGGCCAGGCGCCGGTTTCTTGCTATTTCCTACTCTCTTAGGCTATTTCTTGGTGACTTCCGCCAAGTATGGAGAGTTTTTTGGCTAATTACAGCACACTTGATACGTTTGATATTCAGATCCTGCGCGAATTGAGAAAAGACGGCCGGATATCCATTCAGGAACTCTCCGAGCGCATCGGTCTCAGCCCGACGCCAGCGGCCCGGCGCCTGAGGCATCTGGAAGAGCGCGGCATCATCACCGGATATTGCGCCCTCATCGACGAAGTCGCGCTCGGCTATGAGGTGTCCGTCTTTGTCTCCGTTCAGCTCGACAAGCAGATCGATGTCACGCTGGACCAGTTCGAGGCCGCCATCCAGGCCTTTCCGGAAGTCGTCGATTGCTGGCTGATGACCGGCAACCGGGACTATCTCCTGCGGGTGGCGACCACCGGGCTTGCAGCCTTTGAGACCTTCCTGACGGGAAAACTGACCAAGGTGCCGGGTGTCGCCAATATCGAAAGCTCGATCCCCCTCCGGCGTGTCAAGTCCGGCGTCGCGCGGAC
>NZ_JBNKYW010000161.1:0-24229 GCF_050301095.1 Roseibium sp. | reverse complement strand
TCATAAAGCGGACCCGAAATCTTGCCCTGGTAATCGAGCGCGCATTTGGGTGCCCGGCCACACGCCAGCGCCTCATCCCCCAGATAGCCACAGCGGCAGGGGTTCATGGCGGCGACCAGCTGAATGCGGGCCGGGTAGGTGACCCGGTGGTTGGCGCGGGCAATCACCGCCTCGCCGGATTCCAGCGGCTGACGCAGGCTGTCGAGCACCTGAGGGCTGAATTCGGGCAGTTCGTCCAGAAAGAGAACGCCGTTGTGGGCAAGAGAGACCTCGCCGGGTTTTGCCCGGAGACCGCCACCGACAAGGGCGGCCATGGAGGCAGAGTGATGCGGGGCGCGGAAAGGGCGCCGGTCGGTCAGCTTGCCCTCGCCCAGCTCGCCCGCGAGCGAGGCGATCATCGAGACTTCCAGCAGTTCACGAGGGGTGAGGGGCGGCAGGATCGACGGCAACCGGCTTGCCAGCATCGACTTGCCGGAGCCGGGTGGTCCGGTCATCAGGAGATTATGGCCGCCGGCGGCTGCGATTTCCAGGGCGCGGCGGGCGCTTTCCTGGCCCTTGACCTCGGCGAGGTCCGGCAGGTTGCCGGCATTGCCGTGGAGCCTGGCCACCGGCCGGGACAACACCTGCGTGCCCTTGAAGTGATTGGCAAGCTGGATGAGGGAACCGGGTGCCAGAATGGTCATGTCCGCGTCCGCCCAGGCAGCCTCGCCGCCGCTGGACTGCGGACAGATCAGGCCCTTGCCGAGGGCATTGGCGCCCATGGCGGCGGGCAGGACACCGGTGACAGGCGCCAGCGTACCGTCCAGGCCAAGTTCGCCCAACACCACGAAATCAGTCAGGAACTCCGCAGGGATCGCCCCGATGGCGGCCATCACCCCGAGGGCGATCGGCAGATCGTAGTGGGAGCCTTCCTTGGGCAGATCCGCCGGGGCCAGATTGACGGTGACGCGTTTGGCCGGCAGTGCCAGTCCGGAGGCGGAGAGGGCGGCACGCACCCGTTCCCGGCTTTCTGCGACGGCCTTGTCGGGAAGGCCGACCACATTGAAGGCGACCATGCCCGGCCCGACGTGCACCTGCACATCCACCGGAACCGCCTCAATGCCCTGAAAGGCAACCGTCGTAACCTTGCTGACCATGCGCCGCCTCTACCCTGAGCTGCAGGTCAGCGAACCATAACTCTCTGGAAGTTTCAAGAACAAAGATCGAACAAATGCCCGCAACCCGCGCGCGCGCCGCACACCAGCGCCGCCTGGTAAGCGGAACTTTGCGCCTTACGATACCAGCGAAGGCACCGCCCGGCGTTGCCGGCCGTCGCTGTTCGCCCGTGCCAGCATCTCGTTCAGGTAATCCGGCACGAGGAAGTTTTCGCTGGTGGTCAGGCGGTTTGCTTCCATCCACTCGGACACCAGTTCGAGCATCCTGTCGGGATCTTTTTCGAACATGGCACGGCACAGCTCCATGTCGAGCCGGACGTCTTTTTTAAAAGCAGAAGATACGATCATGGTTCCAGACACGCGTTACAGATTTGCAATCACAACGTGCCATCAGAATGCGCACAATTCCCGTTCAAGGCGAGAAAATTGCGGTTATGGCCGGGGGTGGCGTCATAAAACCGTGTTATGCAGGCGCCCGGAACAGCGCCAGGGCGCAGCACAGAAGACCGGCTGCCACGAACAGCATGGACTGGCCGAGCACCGGGATCAGATACCCGCCGATGACCGGACCGGCGCCCTGCCCCAGGGAAATCAGGAAAAACGTGAACCCGAAACCGATGGAGGGCGCCTCGCGGAAGATCCGCATGCTCCACATGCCGAAGAGGGCCGTCATCACGATAAAGCCGATGCCGAAGCCCGCCGCTGACAGGAAGATGCCGAACCTGGAGCCGATCAGAAGCGGCAGGGAGGCGATCGCCGCGCCGACGGCGACCGCGAGCGCGGCATAGGTCCGGCCAAGGCCCCAGCGGTTCACCAGCCCACCGGCAAAACACCCGGTTACCCCGGCCATGCCGAGAACGATCCAGAACAGGATGGCATCACGCGGCCGGCCGGTGAGATCCGTAAGAAGCTCGACCGCATAGGTCCAGTAGATCACCGAAACGACACCGAAGAGCAGCGCGGCACAGAACAGGGGCCGCGCCTTATCGTATGTCAGCAAACGCAATGATACGGCGGTTTCCCTGGTATCCCGCACGTTCCGGCGCCTTGGAAGGGTGAACATGTTCCAGAAGGTGACGATGACGGCGAGCCACGCGAAGACCAGCCAGGCCAGACGCCAGTCCGCACCCGCGTAGAGCGCCAGCGGCCCGGCAAGGGCGACGCCAAAGCCCGTACCGGAATTGATCCAGGCATAAACCGAATTCTGGCGAACCGGTTCGGTGTGCCGGACAATGACATCGGAGAACGGCGGATAGGCAAGACCCGGGCTGGTACCGGCCAGGAAAACGCCGAAGGCGAGACCGAGGGGGCTGGCCGCCGAAGCGATGATCATCATGCCCGCGGCCGCCGCCATGCCGCCCAGCAGAATGGGCAGCCGCGGCTCCACCGCGGTAGACAGCCACGCCCCCAGAAAGGTCGCCGCCAGGTATCCCACATAGGAGGATCCGGCGATCAGCCCGACGGTTTCCGTCGAAAGTCCGAACTCCAGGCGGATCTCGGGCAGGAACAGGCCGAAGCAATAACGCGCCAGACCATAGGTCACCGCCACGATGGCAAGGCCCGCCGCCGTCAGGTTGCGCGCCTTGCCGGGCGGGCGGTCATAGCCGTCGCGAGAGCTGGAAGTGAAGTGTTTGGTCATCGGTGAGCGTCTCGCCGGTTATTTCGAAATGGCCGCCGTGACTGCGATAGTGGCGGTACTGATCGAGTGTCAGCTTCAGGCAGTAGTTGGAAACATGCAGGTTTCTGCCATTGGCCGCATTGGAAAACTCCTCGCCGAGTATGGCAACCTGGGCGGTCTGGCCGTCCCTGAAGACGACGGGCAGCAGGAAGAAGCGGTTGAGCGTCGGGGCTGTCTGGTCAACAGCCTGCTCAAAGGCGATGCGCGAAAAACGCTGCATGGCCGGATGGGCGTAGAACACCGGGATCTTGCCGATCTGCCCCGCATTGTAGAGCTGGCTTTCGGAAAGCAGCAGATCGCCCGGCCTGGCAATGTCCCGCAGCCATCCGTTGACCACAAAGGGATCGTCGTTGCCTTCCTGGAAACCAAGCATGGTGACGAGCGCGGGCGGGGCATCGCTTTCCAGAACATCGTTCAGGCGAAAGGCGTCGAAGGAGGTGGTGACGAAATCCAGCCGCGTTCCGGTAAGGATTTCCTCCAGCGCGGGACGCATGTGCGCCGTCGACATCGGGTTGATATCGACGGCGACATAGCGGTCGATCCGCACGCCCATTGCCTGCAAGGTCCTGATGATGAAGCCGGTCTTGACCGGCTCCGGGCCAAGTTCGACATAGACCAGCGGGCTGCCGGCGGCGTTTTCCGCGATTTGCGCGCAGATCTGCCACAGCGCATCGCGGAAAGAGGTGCCCTCCATGGTCAGGCGTCCGAGATCTTCCGTGCCGAGCCCTTCCCGGTTCAGCGCCCTCATCAGCCGAAACACCTCGTCGAGGTGGTCCGCCGCGGTTTCGCGGCTCGCCCCGCTGGAGTATTTCACCCGGTTGTCCTGGGTGAAGATGCGGTCGAGGCCGAATTCGGTATGCGAGGCGATGGACCGGTGCACCCTGTGCTGCAGCGGGAGAAGGTCTTCATTTCCATCCAGAATGTCCGGTTGGCCGATCGGTAGCACTAGTGTCATATCGGATACCCGTATTGATGAAGGACATTTACGGATTATGCGATTTTTAACCTCTGCATAAATTTCTAATTGCAGTAATGCATAATAGAACGTTATGATTGTCTCGTGCTGGACTGCAACAACCGTTTCAACGCACCAAAAAAAGCAAAAAAACGGGGGGCAGTACCATGACCATAGGCCGATTCAACATCGAGCTGCTCGAAGCCTTCGTTGCTGTCGCGGAATCCGGCAATGTGACCCGCGCCGGATCCCGGCTGAACCGCACGCAACCTTGCGTCAGCACCCAGCTGAAGCGCCTGGAGGAGCGTGTCGGAAAGGCGCTGATCGAACGCAACGCCCGCACCATGAACCTGACGGCGGCGGGTCGTATCCTTTATCAGCACGCAACCGAAATTCTCAGGTCGCACGAGGAAGCGCGGTTGCGGCTGGCGGCGCCGGAGCTGACGGGGACCGTGCATGTCGGGCTTCCCGAATGGTATGCAACCGACAAGTTGCAATCCATCTTCTGCAACTTCGTGAAGATCCATCCGCACGTCAAACTGGAGCTGACGGTGGCGGACAGCGCGACGCTGCACGACATGCTGGCCAGAAACGAGATCAATCTGGCGATTGCGCTGGTGTCGTCTTCCGAAAAGTCAAAACCTGCCGAGACCGTCGAGGAAGCGCTGCACTGGGCCGTCAGCGAGGACTGCACACTGACCGATCCGCTGCCTCTGATCCTGTTCCCAGAACCCTGCCCCTTCCGCGAGATGGTCTTCAGTGCCCTGGCCGGGGCCGGGCGGCAATGGTACGAGCGCATCACCACCACCAGCGTCGCCGCCGCCCAGGTGGCGGTCAGGTCCGGCGCCGGCATCTGCTGCCTGCCCTCGGGCGCCCTTCTGGACGGTTTCAAGGTGCTGAAGGAACAGCACGGCTTTCCCGCCCTGCCGGCAACCGAGCTTGCGATCTATACCCCTTCGACCAACCAGTCTCCGATCGTCGATTATCTGGAAGAGCATCTGAACGCCCTGCTCCAGAGCGCAACCGCCCCGCACTCGGCCCTTGCCGGCAAGATACAGCCGGACCTCAGGGTGGTGTGAGATCCGCGAACTGCGCCCTGGCTGCAACCGCCCGGGCTCCGGGCCGTCGAAGCAATCCGACATCGTCCCGCGACAGGCCGCACCGGCGGACGGGCTGGTTGGCGTCGGAGCTTGCCGGCGTCCCCCTTACCGGCGCTGCGGCATGCCGTTCTGCCGGCAGCCCCCAGGTCGGTGACAACGGCTGCTAATTTGCACATGTGTCGCACCCTCCAGCCTTTGACCTTGGCTGCAATTGTCCGTAGTCCTGAGGCTTACCAGCGAGTCAGAAACACCTGGCGGCGGCATCATGTCCTTCAAACGTACAATTTTCTGGTCCCATCTCGTTATCGGAGTGGCATTCGGCCTTGTCATCCTGATGATGTCGGTCACCGGCGTGCTTCTGACCTATGAACGGCAGATCGTCACCTTTCTGGAAAACCGCATGGTCGAAAGACCCGAAGGCTTCCGGCCTCTCGGCATTGACGCACTGGCGGCAAAGGCGCTGGAAAATGGCGCGCAACCCGGCAACTCCCTGGTGATTTCGAACCAGGATGGCGCAGCGGCGAGAATATCCGTCAGCCGCCGGGAAAATTACCTCCTGAATCCCTATACGGGAGACCGGATCGAAAATGCCGCGCAAGACGCAAAGGCCTTCTTCAGGACGCTCACCAGCCTGCACCGCTGGTTTGCACTGACCGGAGAAAGCCGGGCTGCGGGTAAGGCGGTTACCGGCGCAGCCAATCTCGGCTTCCTGTTTCTTCTGGCATCCGGACTTTATCTCTGGTGGCCGAAATCCTGGAAGTGGCGGATCGTCAGGACGAACCTGTTGTTCCGCAGGAACCTGCCGACTTCGAAGGCGCGCGACTATAACTGGCACCATGTCTTCGGGATCTGGGCGCTCGTCCCCCTTTTTGCAGTGGTGCTGACCGGCGTCGTGATTTCCTACCCCTGGGCCGGAACTGCGGTGACAGCCGTTTTCGGCCCGGCAGACCCTGCCCATGCAGGCCGCTCTGCGGGCGGTCCGCTCCAGGCCAGGCAGGGCAAGAGCGACGGTTTCACCAGCCTTCAGGAGATTGCCGACACCATTGCACGACAGGAACCTGCCTGGAACACCCTTTCGATCAAACTGCCCAGGGACAAGGCAGCCCGCGTTCTGGTGACGGCCGATACCGGCAACGGCGTACAACTCTCCAGGCAGACAACTTACGCAGTTGCCCGGACCAGCGGCGAGATCCTCGACATCACCAGACCGGAAGACCAGTCGTCCGGACGGCGCGCCCAGGTCTTTCTGCGCTTTCTGCACACGGGCGAAGTCTATGGCGTAGCGGGCCAGACCATTGCAGGATTGGGATCGCTGGCTGCCGTTTTTCTGTTCTACACGGGGTTCGCCCTGGCGTACCGCCGCTTGATCCAGCCGGTTTTCCGGCGGCGGATCGCCGGCTCCACCAGCTGAGACCGGGCAACAGATCGGGTCATTGCCGGTCCGCCAGGATCCCGATGAGCCGCCGGTGGGATTCGACGGGGGAATGGTCGTTGCGCCAGACCAGGTAGGTGGTCACCTGCGCAAAGGGATCCGGCAGCGGTTCGATCCTGAGCTCGCCGGCATTGCGGTAGCCGCGGATCGCGCTTTCCGGACCGACGGCAAAACCAAGGCCCGCCTCGACGCAACCGAGAATGCCTTCCAGTGTTCCCATTTCGGTGACTTCCGTGTCGCTGCGGCCGATGCTGCGCAGCCAGGACTGGGCCGTTGCCCGGTAGCTGCAGCCTGAGCGGAATGCCAGCAGAGGATCGGACACGGTGCCCGCCGGATTACGTGCGCAAACCAGCCGTTCGGCAAAGGCCGTCACAGCCCGGAACCTGTCGCGGTCGACGGGACCGGCCACGAAGGCCGCGTCGATTTTCCGGTTCCAGACCTTGGCGAGCAAATCGGCGGTCGACCCTGTCTGCAAGGAAATCGCTGATGCCGGACAAAGATCCTTGAGCCGTTTCAATAGAGACGGCAGGCGCACGGCGGCCGTCGTTTCCATGGAACCGAGGGAGAGCGGCGCACCCGCCCCGGCGGCTTCCAGCAGGTCCCGCTCGGCGCGCTCGAATTGCTGCAGAAGCTCGACCGCCCGCTCATGAAGACGTTCGCCGAACTCCGTCAGCCGGGCGCCCGCCTTGCTGCGCTGAAAGATCTTCTGGCCGAAATGCTCCTCCAGACGCCGGATGCGCGAGGTGACGTTCGACTGGACACAGTGAAGCACTCCGGCTGCCCCGGAGAACGAGCCGGCTTCGGTCACGGCCACCAGCGTTTTGAGCAGAACGAGATCCATCTATCTATTTTAGAGATATCAAATTTCATAAGCAATCATTATTCTTGTATTCAAAGTGTTGCCAGGATGGCGGCATGAAACAGCTCATAGACACCCCCTTCACCCGCCGGTTCGGCCTTCGGCACCCGGTCATGCTGGCGCCCATGGACAGGATTTCCGACGGCCGGCTTGCCGCGGCGGTTTCCCGGGCGGGCGGTTTCGGCCTGGTTGGCGCCGGTTACGGCGATCCGGACTGGATCGACGCCGCCTTCGAGGCTGCCGGCGACCAGCACGTCGGCATCGGCGTCATCACCTGGAGCCTTCTGGAAAAGCCGGATCTCGTGGAAGCGATCCTCGACCGGAACCCGGCGGCCCTTTTTGTCTCCTTCGGAGATGCCGAACCGATCATCGCGGCTGCCAGAGACCGGGGCATCCCGACCATCTGGCAGGTGCAGCGCCTGGATCAGGCACGGCAGGCCATTGCTGCCGGAACGGACATTCTGGTTGCCCAGGGTCAGGAAGGCGGCGGCCACGGCATGGACCGGGGTCTTTCCGCCCTCCTGCCCGCCGTCCGGGACCTCGCCGGAACGGAACAGATCGTGCTTGCCGCGGGTGGCCTGGCGGACGGGCGCGGGCTGGCCGCCGCCCTGATGCTCGGGGCCGACGGCATCATGATGGGCACCCGCTTCTGGGCAAGCCGTGAGGCCAACGGATCGGAGAAGGCCAAAGCCGCCCTGGTTGACGCACAGGGTGACGACACGGCCCGCTCCAGCGTCTTCGATGTTGCCCGGGGCCTCGACTGGCCCACCGAATTCACCGGACGCGTCGTTCAGAACGCCTTCTCAAAACCGTTTGCCGACAACCCGGCTTCCATGGCTGCGACCGCAGCCGAAATGCGGCGGACTTACACCGCCGCCGAAGCGGACGATTTTTCGGTGCGGGCACTGATTGCCGGGGAGTCGCTCGATCTTGTGACCGACATCCGCCCCGCCGCAGACATCGTCGATGCCACCGTGCGCGAGGCTGCCAAGTTGCTGGCGCGCGCTCCTACTTTCCTGACCGACAAGGCTTGACCCGCGATGAAACTCTATTTCGCCAACACCTCACCCTATGCCCGCAAGGCCCGCATGGTGATCCTTGAAAAGGACCTGGAGCCCCAGGTGGAATGCATTTTCCGGAACCCGTTCGAGGAAAGCCCCGACCTGAAGCAGGCCAATCCGCTCGGCAAGGTTCCGGCCCTGATCACGGCCGAGGGCCAGGCCGTTTTCGACAGTCCGGTGATCTGCGCCTTTCTGGACGCGCTTACGCCGGAACCGAGGCTCATTCCGGATGACGGTACGCGCTGGCACGTCCTGACCGCGGAAGCGCTTGCGGACGGCATTCTGGACGCCGCCTTTGCCATCGTCATGGAGCGCCGGCGGCCTGAGGAACAGCAATCGCCCATGTGGCTGGAGCGCTGGGAAACGGCCATCCTGCGCACGGTTTCCGCCCTCGAGGCTGATCTTTCCGCATTTACCGGCAACTTGAACCTTGCCCAGATCGCGCTCGGCGCGGCGCTCGGCTATCTCGATTTCCGCCTGCCCGACATCGACTGGCGAACCGGCGATCCCAAGGTCAGCGCCTGGTTCGCCGAATTCGCTGAGCGGCCCGCCATGAAGGCGACCGATCCGGCGAGCGCCTGACCGTCATCCGTCCCGACAAGGAAACAGCTCCATGCAGCCTTTATCAGCCGAACTCCTGGCGACCGCGCTTGCCGCCGGTCTCACCGGCCTCCTCTGGGTCCCGATCATCCTGAACCGGCTCGCCGAAATGGGGCTTTGGACGGCGCTCAAAAACCCGCAGCCGGATGTGCGCCCCGAGGCCGACTGGGCGCATCGGCTGGCACATGCCCACCGCAACGCGCTGGAGAACCTTGCCGTCTTCGCACCGCTCGCGATCATCGTGCATGTTCTTCAAGCTGGCGACGGCCTGACGGCCGGCGCCAGCCTCATCTTCGTCGCCAGCCGCGTCGCCCATGCCGTCATCTACGCCTTAGGCATCCCGCTGCTCAGGACAATCGCCTTCTTCATCGGGTTCCTGTGCCAGATGGTTCTGCTGCTGCGGGTGCTCGAGGTGATTTAGGCCTGCGCGACACGGCTGATGGTGATCAAGGGCTGCACGGCTTGAAGGAAGAGCGGCCCTGTTTCAGTAGCTGCCGGGATATGTCGGCAGTACCCCGATGTCACCCCGGGCGACCGAAGGGAGACCCGGGGCCTACTCGTTTCCAGAGAGCTGTTGTGATGCGGCCTGTTTCCGGAAAACAGATATTTGCTTCAGCAAGTCGCGCTGAGAGTGGGCCCCGGCTCTTCGCTGCGCTGCGGCCGGGGTGACACCAGTGCTTTCTCTTCCCATTAAGGAGCAGAATTCTCTGCAACTCTGAAACGGTACCCTAATGCGCCTCGTCCCAGTTTTCCGCCGCACGGGCGTCGACTTGCAGGGGCACGGACAGCTTCAGGGCCGGGTCGCAGGCGTTTTCCATGACGTCCCTGATTAACGGGATAGTGTCGTCGACCTGGGCGTCCGGCACCTCGAAGATCAGTTCATCATGGACCTGCAGCAGCATCTGCGCATCGAGCTTGGACGTTGCCAGCCGGTCCTCCATGCGCACCATGGCGCGGCGCAGGATGTCGGCGGCCGAGCCCTGGATCGGGGCGTTGATGGCGGCGCGTTCATAAAAGGCGCGCATGTTCGGGTTCTTGGTGTTCACCTCCGGATAATGGGCCTTGCGACCGAAGATGGTGGTGACATAGCCGTTGGCATGGACCTGTTTCTTGGTCGCTTCCATATAGTCCCTGATGCCGGGGAAGCGCTCGAAATAGGTCTTGATGTAGTCGCCCGCCTCGCCGCGCGAAATGCCGAGCTGGTTGGCGAGGCCGAAGGCGGAAATGCCGTAGATGATACCGAAGTTGATCGCCTTGGCCCGGCGGCGGACCATCGGGTCCATGCCCTCGATCGGCGTACCGAACATTTCCGAGGCCGTCATGGCGTGAATGTCGAGCCCGTCGTCGAAGGCCTTTTTCAGTTGCGGGATATCGGCCATATGCGCCAGGACGCGGAGTTCGATCTGGCTGTAGTCGGCCGAGATCAGCTTGTGGCCCTTTTCCGAAACGAAGGCCTTGCGGATCTTCCGGCCTTCTTCTGTCCTGACCGGAATGTTCTGCAGGTTCGGCTCGGAGGAGGAGAGGCGTCCCGTCGTGGTCGCCGCCAGCGCGTAGGACGTGTGGACCCGATTGGTTTCCGGGTTGATGTAGCCGGGCAGGGCATCGGAATAGGTGGATTTCAGCTTGGAAAGCTGCCGCCATGCGACGATCCTGGACGGCAGTTCATGGCCTTCGGCGGCCAGTTCCTCCAGCACCTGCGCGGAGGTCGACCAGGCGCCGGTCTTGGTTTTCTTGCCGCCCGGCAGGCCCATCTTGCCGAAGAGGATGTCGCCGAGCTGCTTGGGCGAGCCGATGTTGAAATGTTCGCCGGCGAGCTCGTAGATCTCCGATTCCCGGGCCGCCATGCCTTGCGCGAAATCGCCGGAAAGGCGCGACAGCATCTGCCGGTCGACGGAAATGCCGCGCTTTTCCATGCGCGCCAGCACCGGCACCATGGGACGCTCCAGCGTCTCGTAGACGGTGGCCATGTGTTCGCTCGCAAGCCTTGGCTTCAGAATCAGCCACAGGCGCAGCGTCACGTCCGCATCCTCGGCGGCATAGGCGGTCGCCTTGTCGATGGCCACCTTGTCGAAGGTGATCATCGATTTGCCCGAGCCGCAGACCTCCTTGAAGGGGATCGGCTTGTGGCCGAGCCATCGCTCTGACAGTTCGTCCATGCCGTTGCCGCCCTTGCCCGCGTCGAGCGTATAGGAGAGCAGCATGGTGTCGTCGTAAGGGGTGATATCGATGCCGTGGCGGGTCATCACCAGCCAGTCGTATTTGAGGTTCTGCGCGATCTTCAGGACCGAGCGGTCCTCCAGCATCGGCTTCAGCACCTCCAGAGCGTCTTTCAGCGGGATCTGGTCCGGCAGCAGACCGCCGCCGCCCAGAAGATCGCCTTCGCCGTCCACATGGGCAAGCGGCACGTAGCAGGCCTTGCCCGGCTCCGTCGACAGCGACAGGCCGACCAGATCGGCCTGCATGGCATCCAGCGAAGTGGTCTCGGTATCGAAGGCGACATAGCCCTTTTCATAGGCCGCGTCGCACCACGCCTTCAGCCGTTCGACGCTGGTGACCGTCTCATAGGCACCGGAGTCGACCGGGATCGCCCGGATGCTAGCAGCACGCGCGTCCGCCACGGTCTGCGGCACCATCAGGCCGTCATTCCCCGGCGCGGCATCCGCGGCGCCCGCCTCGGCCTCGGACGCGGCGCCGCCGGTGCTGCGTTCCGCCATGCGGCCCTTGTGGTCCGGCACGTCCCAGCCAGGCACTTCGAACTCGGCGGGCTCGATATTGGCGAGTTCCGCACCGGTCGTCTCCGCAACGCGCTTGGTCAGCGTGGTGAAACCCATGGCCTTCAGGAAGCCGACCGCCCTGGGGCCGTCGACGTCGGTCACGGTCAGGTCGCCGACCGGAACTTCCACCGGCACATCCTGTTTCAACGTGACAAGTTTTTTGGAAACACGCGCCTGATCGGCGAATTCTATCAGATTTTCCCGGCGCTTGTTCTGCTTGATCGAAGTGGCATTCGCGAGCAGGGCTTCCAGATCGCCGAATTCGTTGATCAGGAGCGCCGCCGTCTTCAGGCCGATACCCGGAACGCCCGGCACATTGTCGACGCTGTCGCCCGCCAGCGACTGCACCTCGATGACCTTGTCCGGCCCGACGCCGAATTTCTCGAACACTTCCGCTTCGCCGAAGGTCTTGTTCTTCATGGTGTCGATCATGCCGACCTTCGGACCGATCAGCTGCATCAGGTCCTTGTCGCCGGAGACGATGGTGACACGAGCGCCCTGTTCGGCAGCCTGCCTTGCGTAGGTCGCGATCAGGTCGTCGGCCTCGAAGCCTTCCTGTTCGATGCAATGGACGGAGAAGGCCCGGGTCGCCTCGCGGATCAGGCCGAATTGCGGCACCAGATCCTCCGGCGGTTCCGGCCGGTGGGCCTTGTATTCCGGATAGATTTCGTTCCGGAACGTCTTGGCGGAATGGTCGAAGATCACCGCGAAATGGGTCGGCTCATCCCCCTCTTCCGGCGTCAAGCCTTCCTGCAGCAGCTTCCAGAGCATGTTGCAGAACCCGGAAACAGCGCCGACAGGCAGGCCGTCGGGTTTGCGCGTCAGGGGGGGGAGCGCGTGATAGGCGCGGAAGATGAATGTGGACCCGTCCACCAGGATCAGGTGGTCGTTGGCGGTGAGGTCTGGGGAAGTGCTTTGCGTCGACATGGCGCGGATCATGCCCGCAGCCCGCCCTTGAGAAAAGTCCTAAAGATAAAAATTCCCGACAGTTCCCGCCACCGGCCTGATATCGGCCGCGTTACTCCGCCGCCTGCGCCCGTTTTCCGGGTTTGAAAGTCCCGTTCAGATAGGCCCATTCCGGCCGTTTGAACAGGAACCAGCCCATGTTTGTCCTGCCGATCAGCCAGAACAGGATCATCGGACTGACGGTAGCGACCGTGGTCACGATGAACGAGACGGAGCCGGTGTCCAGAAGCCCGAGCTTCAGAAGGACGATCCGGCTGATGGCCATCGGGAAGAAGAAGGCCAGATAGATGACGATGGAATTCTCGCCGAAAAGGCGCAGAAAGCCGAGTCCGCCCCAGCGCACGATCAGGGCGCTGGTGAGTATGATGGCTCCGGCTCCGGCCGCACCCAGGGCGAGCGCGACAAAGGGCAGCTTGGACCAGCCGAGCCAGACCAGTGTGCCGTTCACCAGCCCCCAGACCAGAAGGCAGGCAAAGCTGATCGCGGTGCGCTCGCGCGCCCAGGCGGCCAGGGTGAAGATCTTGGGCGCGAAGACAAATCCTGCATAGAAATAAACGAAGCGTGCGGCGAACTCGTCGACGACCAGCCAGCCGGTGTGGATCTTCGCGACCTGCAGCGCGGCGGCAAGGCCCAAAACCAGCTGCCAGGGCACGCCCCGGTCATGAGCCAGTTTCGAGACGACGAAAAAAACCGGCAGCATGTAGATGAACCACAGGGAGCCGAAGGGGTCGATGAAACTGAGCAGATAGAGTTCGAATGTCGCGCGCGCGCCCATCTCCTGCACGAAGAGCGGCGCCTTGACGAGAAGCTGAAGCGTCATCCAAAGCACATAGAAATAGGCAAAATGGACGACCTTGCGGTCGGTGTAGAGCTTCCAGTCGCGGGCGATGACGTTGGACAGGAACAGGCCGGAGAGCATGAAGAAGTCCGGCATGCGGAAGGGGGCCGCGAAGGCGACGACCGGATGCATCCACCCCCTCTCGCCGGCAGCTTCCTCGACACCAAGCACGGAATTCATCATCACCACGAAGATGATGCAAATGCCCTTGGCCGTGTCCACCCAGTCAACGCGTCCTGCGCTCATCGGTTCCCGCTGCAGCTCAATGCCGGAAAGAAATTTTCCGGATCAGCGGACATGTCTAGCGGAAACATGTAAATTTTGCGCATACGGCCAGGGTCACGTTTTTGTGACCGCTTTCGGTGCCGGATCAGGAGCCCTGACCGTTCGAGCCGTCCTGCCAGGGGCTGATCCTCGGCTGCCCGGAGCCCGACGGATTGTCCTTCTTTTCCGACCAGTCGTCCGCATCGAGATCGACAACGGAGCCATCAGCCCGACGCCGGCCCATGCCATCTTCGACGATGACCACATCTGAGCGGGATATGATGAAGCGGGCCAGGGCTTCACGGAAAGGCGGCACGAACAGGAGGAGACCGATCGCGTCGGTCACAAAACCTGGAATGAGAAGCAGAATGCTGGCCAGCACGATCATGGCGCCCTGCATGACCTCGTTGCCGGGCGCCCGCCCCGCATCCAGTTCCTTCTGCATGCGCATGAGCAGCGACAATCCCTGCTGACGCAGCATCAAGGTGCCGGCCAGGGCAGTGACGACAGTCAGGAGAATTGTCGGAACGACACCGATCAGGCCGCCGACCCAAATGAACACTGCAATTTCAATCAGGGGCAGCAGAAGGATGCCGGCGATGATATAAAGTCCCACGGGACCTCCATGGTCTGATACTCTGTTTGGCCATAAGGTAGACATTCGGTCACAAAAATGCGAGCAGGCTGACGAGAGAAACAGTGCCTTGGCGAATATTCTGTCTTGCTCTTGGGTCTGGATGCTGGTTCAACGTCCCCCTAAATAAGTATCTGACAGACATAACGTGTGGGGCGGCTTCCAACCGATGGACCGGATGGGCGGCGTCTACGGCCTCAGAAGGGTAGCCGGAACGAAAGATGAATGAGATTTTTGACCCCTTAACGCTGATCCTCCTGGGACTTGCGGTCTTCATCCTGTTCAAGTTGCGGTCGGTGCTGGGCAAACGCACCGGCAACGAGCGGCCGCCGTTCGACCCCTATTCGAAACCGGAGCAGCCGAAAGGCCAGGCGAACGGACAGGACAACGTGATCCCGCTGCCGAACCAGACGGCTCAGCCGCAGCCCGAACCGGTCGGGGAACCTGGACCGGGCGGAAACATGGTCATCGACAAGGTTGCCCCGGCAGGCTCCGCGCTCAACAGCGCCCTCAAGCAGATCCTGTCCGTCGACCGCAGTTTCGAACCGGAGCCTTTCCTGGAGGGCGCCCGCGCGGCCTATGAGATGATCGTCATGGCCTTCGCCGACGGCGACAAGAAGGCACTCAAGAGCCTCTTGTCCCGCGATGTCTACGAGGGCTTTGTCGCGGCCATCGAGGACCGCGAAAAACGGGGCGAGACCATCGAGTCGACGTTTGTCGGCATCGACAAGGCCGAGATCGTCGAAGCGGCACTGAAAGGATCGACCGCCCAGGTGACCGTGAAGATCCACAGCCAGCTGATTTCCGCGACGCGGGACAAGGACGGCGAAGTGGTGGACGGCGATCCGTCCAAGGTCTCCGAGGTGATCGACATCTGGACCTTCGCGCGGGACACCAGTTCCCGCGACCCGAACTGGAAGCTGGTCGCGACCGAATCCGCCGAATAAACCATGGGGCGAGGGAGACCGATCAAGCGGTGGCCACCGGCCTTCCCGCTCGCCGCTTCGCTGAAGGGCGCGGTTCTCGCCGCGCCGCTTTTCTTTTCAGGAGCTGCCTTTGCCATGCAGCAGGATCCGCACTTGCCGGACACGCTCGAACAGACGGCCTTTGCGGATCTGAAAGGCTGGGCGGAAGACGACCATGCAGCAGCGCTTGCCGGCTTTTTGAGGTTCTGCCGGAATCCGGCTTCCGACAAAGGCGGCATGTCCGCAGACGATTTCCGTCATTTGTGCCAGCTTGCCGAAGACAGCGCCGGCGGGTCGTCCACAGACGCGCGGCGCTTTTTCGAGACCCGGTTCACCCCCTTCAAGTTTGCCGGAAACGGCTTCGTCACCGGTTATTTCGAACCTGAGGTCGCCGCATCCCGGCAAAGGACCGGTACCTACCGGGTGCCGCTCCTGAAAAAACCGGAGGGCCTTGAGCCGGCGGCAGCCACCAACCGTCCCGCAAACTGGCCTGCCGACCTCAGTCACGGCCGCCGGATTGGCGGAACCTTGAAGGAAATGCCGGACCGCGGCGCGATCATGGACGGCGCCCTGGACGGTGAAGGGCTCGAACTTGCCTATCTTGCCGACCCCGTCGACGCGTTTTTCATCCACGTTCAAGGCTCCGCCCGGCTGCGCTTGAGCGACGGATCGGTGATGCGGGTCGGTTATGCGGGCAAGACGGGCCATCCCTATACCGGCATCGGCCGCCTCCTTGTGGAACGCGGCGAAGGCTCGCCGGAAGACTTCACCATGGCGGGCCTGCGCAAATGGCTGAAGGACCATCCGGACAGACGCGATGCGCTGCTTCGGCAAAACCGCTCCTTCATCTTTTTCCGCGAGGTCACGGAAACCGCCCCGGACGAGGGCCCGGTTGGCGCGGCCGGCCTGCCGTTGGTGGCGGGCCGCAGCCTTGCAGTCGACGCGGACCACATTCCCTATGGCGCAATGGTGTTCGTCTCCGCCGGTTTTTCCGACTGGCAGCACGGCAACAAGACCTTCGCCCGCCTGATGGTGGCCGACGACACCGGCTCGGCGATCAAGGGACCGGCACGCGGTGACATTTTTGCAGGGTCCGGTGAAAAAGCCGGTGCCATTGCCGGCGAGATCCGCCATTCGGCGGAGTTCACGGTTCTTGTTCCGAACGTCGCCGTTGGCAATCCGGCCGTGCCGACGGACTGAACCATGGCGAAACGGGGGAAAAAGGGAACGCTTTCGCCGGAAGACCGGCACCTGTGGGGCAAGGTCACCAAAACCCTGACGCCGCTTCATCCCGAACGCGCCACCCGTCTTGAGGAGGAGCTGGCAAAATCCGTCGAAACTGCCATGCCGGAAAGCGCCAGAACACCCAGAACCGCGACCGCGATCAAGGCCCCCGCACCGGCCTACAAGCCGCCCGCACCGCCACCGCTGCATCAGCTCGAGCACAAGTACCGCCGAAAGATCGTGCGCGGCGTGACGGCGATCGATGCGAGGATCGACCTGCACGGGCTGACACAGCATCAGGCCCACGACCGGCTGCGCGGCTTTCTCCATCAGGCCCAGGCACGCCAGCACAAGGTGGTTCTGGTGATCACCGGCAAGGGCGGAGGTCCGGGAAATGCCTATATGGACGAGCGTGGAATTTTACGCAGAATGGTTCCCCAGTGGCTGTCCCTGCCGGACCTGCGGCCCATCGTGATCGGCTACGAGGAAGCGCATGCCAGCCACGGCGGAGCAGGGGCGCTCTATGTCCGCATACGGAGGAAAAGGTAGGTCGTGACACCGCTTGGGGCGAAAATCCGCGAACTCAGAAACAAGAGGGGCGTCTCGCTGAAGGAGATGGCCGCCTCGCTGTCGGTCTCCAGCGCCTATCTTTCCGCGCTCGAACACGGCAAGCGCGGCAAGCCGACCTGGTTCCTCGTGCAGCGGATCATCACCTATTTCAACGTCATCTGGGACGAGGCCGAGGAAATCCAGCGGCTGGCGGAACTCTCCGACCCGCGCATCACCATCGACACGGCGGGCCTGGACCCGAAGGCCACCGAACTCGCCAACCAGCTGGCCCTCAAGATCGGCATCCTG
Source organism: Roseibium sp. (assembly GCF_050301095.1). Classification (GTDB taxonomy): domain Bacteria; phylum Pseudomonadota; class Alphaproteobacteria; order Rhizobiales; family Stappiaceae; genus Roseibium. The sequence goes on along the minus strand of NZ_JBNKYW010000161.1, from coordinate 6,867 downwards.
TCGGAAGACTCTCTTGCGGCGCTGTTGCACCAGCTGCGGGTCGCCGCCGCCAAGGACGACGTCTGAAGCGGTCTGCCGGACACTTCCAGTCAATTCTCTTTGGTATCAGACACATTCCAGTACCGGGCCGGACAATCCGCTTTCCCAGCCGAGAATGGCGCGTTTGCGGGTCAGGCCCCAGTGATAGCCGCCGAGCTTGCCCCCCTTGGCCAGCACCCGGTGACAGGGCACGACGAAGGACAGCGGATTGCGGCCGACGGCCGTGCCGACCGCCCGGGAGGCCCTGGGATTGCCGAGGCAGGCGGCAATGTCGGAATAGGTGGTGGCCTGACCCATCGGGATCTTCAGAAGCGTCTGCCAGACACGGATTTCGAAATCGGTACCGATCATGACGATGTTCAGCGGCTGGTCTTCCCGCCATTTTTGCGGATCGAACACCCGCGCCGCATATCCTGATGTTGCCTCCTGGTCCCGGGCGAAATCGGCCGCCGGCCAGCGGTTGCACATGTCTTCCAGTGCCGAAGCCTCTTCGCCGGGATCCGCGAAGCCGAGCCCGGCAAGCCCCTTGTCCGTCGCCATGACGAGAACCTGACCGAAGGGGGACGGGTGAAAACCGTAGCCGATCTTCAAGCCACTGCCCCGGTTGCGATAGTCGCCCGGTGTCATCGCCTCGTGGGTGACGAAGAGGTCGTGCAGCCGGCCCGAGCCGGACAGGCCGACCTCGTAGGTGGCGTCGAGCACGCTGGCGGACTCGCGCAGGAGCGCCTTGGCATGGTCCAGCGTAATCGCCTGGAGGAACTGTTTCGGCGTCAGCCCCGCCCAGCGCGAAAACACCCTTTGCAGCTGGATCGGCTGAAGACCCGCTTCCCGGGCTAGCTGTTCCAGCGTCGGCTGGTCGCGCCAGTCTTCGGTGATGCGCTTCAGGGTCTGACGGACGACGGCATAGTTTTCGGCTGCTTCCTCGCCGACGGAAATCGGCTTGGGGTCGGGTGCAAGGCTTGCAAGGTCGAGGGCTTTGGTCATGTCGGTGGCTTCATGTCCTGAATTCTTCCCCGATTTTAGTCGGCGCGGTCGTCAAGCGCGACCCGATTTGCGAGCCATGGCGCAGCGCGTTCAATTACCCCAGAACATCCTTGAATTCGCTGGCGGAGGCGGCCGGGCCCTTGCGGGTGGACAGCAGCAGGTTGGTCTCGGTCCCCGTGATGCCTTCGATCAGGCGGATCCGGTTCAGGACATCGTCAAAGCCGGCGAGGTCCCGCGTGGCGATGTCAAGAACGAGGTCCCATTTGCCGTTGGTGGAATGTATGGCCCTGACTTCCGTCATCGCGCTCAAGGCGCGGCTGACCGGTTCCGTATTGTGTCCGTCCACCACCACCAGCGTGATAGCGCGGATGGGAAGGTCACGCCAGTCGTCCCGCAGGACGGCCGTGAACCCAAGGATTTCACCGGTTTCGATCAGCTTTTCCATGCGCGAGCGGACTGTTGCGCGAGAGACTTTCAGGTCACTTGCCAAATCGGACACCGATCTTCGGCCATCGTGACGTAAAAGCGAGATTAGTCGTAGATCCAGATCGTCCATAGCACCACTTTGGTCAATTGAGCTTATCAAAATGATAAAATCGATTGAACATTTGATCAAGTGACCGGATTTACTCCGCCGCCGCGTTTCAGCACACTAATGCCATCGGTCACAAACAATGAGGCGGAGAACAAAGTGAACGTCATGAGCAAGCAGATCGTGCTGGTTGGTGCCCCGGTCAACGACGGCGCGGGCAGCAAGGGCTGCGTCATGGGCCCCGACGCCTACCGCACAGCCGGTCTCGCCGGAACCTTGCGGGAGCTGGGCCACTCCGTGACCGATCACGGCAATCTCAAGCCGGTCAGCACCGGCGGCCTCACACCGCCCAATCCGGTCCTGAAGAACTACGATTCCTATGCCGGCTGGACCCGGGCCCTGCACGCCAAGGCGACCGATCTCGGTGCCTCGCCAGTCTTCCCGATCTACATGGGCGGCGACCACTCGCTGGCGGCAGGCACCGTATCGGGCCATGCGAAGGCCGCGGCCCTCATGAACCGGCCGTTCTTCGTGCTTTGGCTCGACGCCCATTCCGATTTCCACACGCTGGACAGCACGGCAAGCGGCAATCTGCACGGCACGCCGCTGGCTTATGCCTGCGGGCTGCCCGGTTTCGACGATCTGCTCGGTGCACCGCTGGAACACATCGTCAAACCGGAAAACGTCGAGATCCTGGGCGTGCGCTCCATCGACACGGCCGAACGCGCGCTTCTGCTCAGCATGGGGGTCGGCGTCAGCGACATGCGCAGCATCGATGAAGACGGCATCAGCACACGGCTGAAGCCGTTCCTGGACAAGGTCCGGGACGCCAACGGCCTGCTGCATGTGAGCCTCGACGTCGATTTCCTCGACCCGGAAATCGCCCCGGCCGTCGGCACGACCGTCCCCGGCGGCACCACCTTCCGCGAAGCCCACCTCGTCATGGAAATGCTTCATGACAGCGGCCTCGTCTCTTCGCTCGATCTCGTCGAGCTCAATCCGTTTCTGGACGACCGCGGCAAGACCGCGCGCCTGATGGTCGAGCTGACCGGCAGCCTTTTCGGCCGCAGGGTCTTCGACCGTCCAACAAGAAGCTTCTAGAGGATAGCAGAATGTCTGACATCAACCTGAAACCGTCCGAACTGGCCTATGTGCCTTTCGTCAGCGTCGACGACATGATGCGCAACGTGCGCGCCGTCGGTGTCGAAACGATCATGCGTGGCATCGCCGAGTATATCGAAGAGGATTTCCTGCGCTGGGAAAGCTTCGACAAGCGCCCCCGCATCGCCGCCCACGCGCCCCAGGGCGTGATCGAACTGATGCCGACCAGCGATGGCAAGACCTTTGGTTTCAAATACGTCAACGGCCATCCGAGCAACACACGTGAAGGCCGCCAGACCGTGACCGGTTTCGGCGTCCTGTCGGACCTGAGCACCGGTTATCCGCTGCTCTTCACCGAGATGACCATCCTGACGGCCCTGCGCACGGCGGCGAACTCCGCCCTTGCGGCCAAATATCTGGCACCGAAGGGCTCCACCACCATGGCGGTGATCGGCAATGGCGCCCAGTCCGATTTCCAGTGCCTGGCCTTCAAGGACATGCTCGGCATCACCGAAATCCGTGCCTATGACATCGATCCGGACGCCAGCGTGCGCCTTGCCCGCAATCTCGCCAATTCGGGCCTCAACGTGACCATTTGCAAGACGCCGGAAGAAGCGATCGAAGGCGCGCAGATCATCACCACGGCCACCGCCGACAAGAAATACGCCACCATCCTGACCGACAACATGGTCGGCTCCGGCGTTCACATCAACGCGGTCGGCGGCGACTGCCCCGGCAAGACCGAATTGCACAAGGACATCCTGCTGCGTTCCGATATCTTCGTGGAATTCCCGGACCAGACCCACATCGAGGGCGAGTTCCAGCAACTCGACCGCGATCATCCGGTTACCGAACTCTGGCAGGTCTATGCCGGCAAGGCCGCCGGCCGGACGTCCGACACCCAGATCACGCTGTTCGACAGCGTCGGATTTGCCATCGAGGACTTCGCGGCCCTGCGTTACATGCACGATCTCCTGCCGAGGACCGGTCATTTCGTGAAACTGGACCTGCTGGCGGATCCGGACGACCCGCGCGACCTTTACGGCATGGTGCTGCGCTCAGAGGCCGCCGACGACCAGGCGGCATAACCACAGCACCGGAACAGCTGCGGATCAACTATCCTCCCTCTGGAAGCAAAAACTGGATCGGCCAAAATGGCCGATCTTTTTCTTTGAAGGTCATGCCGCCTTCTGAACGTCGGCAAAGCTCAGCGCTTCGAGGGCATCGCACCAGTTGACGAGTTCCGGTATCTGCCTTGCGATTGTTGCGGCAGGGGTTTTCATCGGCCATCGGACCATGAGAGCGGCCTGGCCGTAGCAGGCAAAATCCGCAAGCCCCGGCCTGTCGCCGCAAATGAAGGGCCGGCTCGACAGCAGACCTGCCAGACCCTCGAATTGCCGGCGGGCCATTTCCACGATTTCCTCATGACTGTGCCGGGTGATGCCGCGCGCATGAAGCTGTTTGGCGAATTGCCGCCTCAGCAGCGGGAAGACGACGGCCACCATCGGCTTCGGCATGTCCGTCTCGAAGACCCCGCGCAAGAACTCCTGTCCTTCCGGCAGCATGAAAAGCTCGTATTCGAGGATTTGGTGGACCCGCTCCTCGAATGCGGTTCTGAAGGCCAGCGCAATGCCCTGGTCGGCCCGGGAAAGGCCCGCTTCGGCATCCTTCAGACCGAGCCGTTCGGACAGGTGTGCAATGATACGGTCGCTGTCGGCAATGGTCTCGCCGTCGATCTCCACCCAGGGACTTTTTCCTTTCGGCCCCTTGCCCGGATTGTTTTGCACGGCCGAACGCCAGGGAACCCTGTGATAGGCCAGCCATGCCAGCAGCTTGAGGGCAAACGGACCGCAGGTCGGAAGACCCCAGGCCGGCGCGAAGTGATAGACGACGATTTCCGGTTTCTCAGCGGTCATGATTGGGGTCTCCCGGGTCGAACCACTTTACTTACCATTGGTAAGGAGGATAGTCTGGAACGGCGGGATCGGTCAAGGAAAAGGGTGAGATGCACGGAAAACGGAAGGATGAACGCAACGGGGTGTCGCGTGCGAAAGACCCAAGACAAAGGTTTCTGAAGGCCGCGCTCGAAATATTCCTGGCAGGCGGATTGAAGAAACTGACCTTCGATGCCGTCGCCTCGAAGCTTGGCGTCAGTAAACAGGCCGTCATCCATTGGTTTCCGACCAAGACGCATCTGGTCGCGGCCCTGCTGATTCCCGCCCTTCGCGGGGAAGCGCAAACGGTGCTGGCCGCCTGTGCGCGGGAGAATGGCTCAAACTCGCTGAAATCCGGGCTCCTGGCCCTGGCCGAGTATCATCTCGCCGATCTCGAACGCTTCCGCATGATCTACCTCGCCCCCCAGAGCGGTGCCGGTATCGAGTTCGCCGCCAAACCGGACGTTGCCGCCGAGATCCACGCGATCACGTCAGGAATGTACCGGGCGCTCGCCGGCTGCATAAGGACGCCGGATCCGGAAATGGCCAGGCTGCAGGCCGTCTCCCTGCATGCCGCAGTCATCGGTGTCGTCACCATGATCGCCCTCGGCCGGAGCGTCGGAGACCCGATGAAACACGGCGGCATGGATCAGGTACGATGCCTGATCGAACGTCTCGGCATTTGAGGGGCTTAAAGCTCGCCTAAGCGAGCGCCGCCTCGATTTCCGCCACAACGGCGTCGGCGGCGGCTGCCGGATCGGCGGCCCGGATGGTGTCTTCCGGCGTCATTACCCGGCGCTGGTCGCCCGCCGCGCTGCCCGCCGGGCGGATGCCTGGGGTGACGATCACGAGGTCGTTGCCGAGGACCGGTCATTTCGTGAAACCGGACCTGCTGGCGGATCCGGACGACCGGCGCGACCTTTACGGCATCGTGCTGCGCTCAGAGGCCGCCGACGACAACCAGGCAGCGTGATCGCAAGAAATCAAGCACCCCACAGCGCAACTGAACCACCGCTTCGGCGGTGGTTCTTTGTTGCCGGGACCTCTCCGACTTCCAGTCGTTGCCAATCCCGATGGACAGGACCCGGGCGTACGACCGGACTATTCGTTTTGTTAAGACAATCCGTGTTGAGTGACGATCTTTCCAACGGCTTGTTCCAAGCCACAAGAGGATCTTCGATGAATTTCAGATATTTGATAGTGCTTGGACTTGTTGCCAGCGCGACTTCAACAGCCGAGGCCGCGGAACAGTTTTTTACCTACAAGGACTGGAACGTTCAGGTCGAAACCGTCGATACAGGCGAAGACCTGCGCGTGACATGCAGCATGTGGACCGGCGGCGACGGTGATCCGACGGTCGGCTTTTCAGTTTCAAACGGCGACGCGCTGCCGCCCGACTTCTTTCCGGGCGTTCAGCTGACCGAACGTGCCATTCGCGGTCAGGCAACCGTGTTGCAGAACGGCCAGACCGTCAATTTCGTCTTCGACGACGGCGACAGCGCTACGGCAACCGTGACCGCGGATTTCGACGAGGACGGTTTCGCCTTCGCCCTGACCGATTTCCCCTTTGAGCACAATCAGCGTGTCCTGCAGGCCATGCAGCGCAACGGCCAGATCGAAATTATCGGACCGGGCGGACTTGTTTACACCGCATCGCTCAACGGTTTCACCGCTTCCTACCGAAAGGTTGCCGAACAGTGCGGCTTCCCGGCTGAGGGCGTCGTCAACTAAGCGCCGCCTCGATTTCCGCCACAACGGCGTCGGCAGCGGCTGCCGGATCTGCCGCCTGGTTGACCGGGCGGCCGACGACCAGATAGTCGCTGCCGGCGCGAATGGCGTCTTCCGGCGTCATTACCCGGCGCTGGTCACCCGCCGCGCTGCCCGCCGGGCGGATGCCCGGGGTGACGATCACGAGGTCGTTGCCGAGGATGGCGCGCATCTTCGCGGATTCCGTCGCCGCGCAGACGATGCCGCCCATCCCGGCGGCCTTTGCGTCCCTGGCACGCGCTTCCACCACATCGGCAATGGGTCCACGGTAGCCGGCGGCCACCAGATCGTCCTCATCCATGGAGGTCAGAACCGTCACGCCGAGCAGGCAGAGGTTCGGGTTGCCCTCTTCCGCCAGCCCCTTGACTGCCGCGCGCATGGTTTTGGGATAGCCGTGCAAGGTCATGAAGGTCATGCCCATCTTGGCGACGTTCCGGACCGCCTTGGTGATGGTGTTGTCGATGTCGTGGAGTTTCACGTCCAGAAAAATCTTGTGACCGCTAGCCGCCA
>NZ_JBNKYW010000160.1:0-11969 GCF_050301095.1 Roseibium sp. | reverse complement strand
CTCGAAAGAACGACAACCGGGGTCGAGGCGAGGAGCGACTCACCTTTCTTGTCCTCGGCGTCCGCGACCACACGTCCCTGAAAGAGGCGCGTGGACGTGGCCATGACCGTGTCGCCCTTTTCGGCTTTCTCTTGGTTACCCATGCAGAGGTTACAACCGGGGCGCTCGAGGTAGAGGATGTTCTCGTAGCTCTTGCGCGCGGTGTTCTTGGGCGCCGCGTCGTTGAAGACGAAGCCCGCGTACTCTTGGAGGATGTCCCAATCGCCCTCCGCCTTGAGTTCGTCCACGATGTTGTAGGTCGGGGGAGCCACGACGAGAGGCGCCTTGAACTCGACCTTGCCCTTCTGCGCCTTCAGGTTCTTGAGCATGTGGGCGAGGATTTTCATGTCCCCTTTGTGCACCATGCAGGAGCCGACAAAGCCAAGATCGACCTTCTTTTCTCCCTTGTAGTAGGTCAGATCGCGGATGGTATCGTGGGTGTAGCGCCGTGAGACGTCGTCATTGTAAACGTCGGGATCGGCGATCATGGGCTCGTCGATCTTGTCGAGATCGACCTCGAACTCCGCGTAGTACTTCGCGTTTTCATCGGGAGCGAGAGCCGGCTTTTCGCCGGAGCGGATCTCGTTGATGCGCTTGTCGGCGCGATCAACCAAGCCTTGGAGGACCTTCTTGTCGTTGTCCATCCCCTTGTCGATCATGATCTGGATACGGCTCTTGGCGATTTCCAGCGACTCGATGAGGGTCTGGTTCGTCGAGATGCAGATAGAAGCCTTGGCCTTCATCTCCGCCGTCCAGTCCGTGAAGGTAAACGCCTGATCCGACGCCAAAGTCCCGAGGTGCACCTCGATGATGCGACCCTGGAAGACGTTGTCGCCGCCGAACTTCGCCAACATCTGCGCTTGAGTGGCGTGAACGACATCACGGAAGTCCATGTGGTCCTTCATCTTGCCTTTGAAGGTCACCTTGACCGACTCCGGGATCGGCATGGTCGCTTCACCCGTCGCCAGGGCGAGGGCCACGGTGCCCGAGTCGGCGCCGAAGGCGACGCCCTTGGACATACGGGTGTGCGAGTCGCCGCCGATGATGATGGCCCAGTCGTCGACGGTGATGTCGTTGAGCACCTTGTGGATCACGTCGGTCATCGCGTGATACTTGCCCTTCGGATCGCGCGCGGTGATGAGTCCGAAGTCGTTCATGAACTTCATGAGGCGCGGGATGTTCGTCTGGGCCTTCTTGTCCCAAACAGAGGCGGTGTGGCAGCCCGATTGATACGCGCCGTCGACCACCGGTGAGATCACCGTGGCGGCCATCATTTCCAGCTCCTGAGAGGTCATGAGACCAGTCGTGTCCTGGGAGCCGACGATGTTCACCTTGACGCGGACATCCGAGCCCGCATGCAGGACCTTACCTTCGGTGACACCGACAGCGTTCTCGTTGAAGATCTTCTCGACCGCCGTCAGGCCCTGGCCCTCATGGGAAATTTCCTTGGCGGGCGCAAAGACCGGCGGCAGGTCGATGCCGAGGGTCTCGGCGGCAAAGCTCTGCAGTTTCTTGCCGAAGACGATGGCGTAGGAGCCGCCGGCCTTCATGAACTCGACCTTCTGAGGGGTCAGGGCCGAGGCGACGTCAACAAGCTCTTCGTCGCCGGCTTCGTTGTAGAGCTTCTTTTTCTTCGTGTTGATGGTCAGGACGGTGCCCGTTTCGACAGAATATTTCTGTTCCAGGACCGGGCTGTCGTCGTTGTTCAGGATCGGTTTGCCGTCGTCACCGAGTTTCTTGACCCAGTTCTTCAGGTCGATGCCGATGCCGCCGGTCACGCCGACCGTGGTCAGGAAGATGGGGGAGATGCCGTTGGTGCCCGCAACAACCGGGGCGACGTTGACGAAGGGCACATAGGGGCTCGCCTGCTTGCCGGTCCACAGCGCAACGTTGTTGACGCCGGACATGCGCGAGGAGCCCACGCCCATGGTGCCTTTTTCCGCAACCAGCATGACCCGCTTGTCCGGGTGCTGCAGCTTCAGAGCCTCGATTTCCTTCTGCGCCCTCTCCGAGATCAGGCACTTGCCGTGCAGTTCGCGGTCTGCACGAGAATGGGCCTGGTTGCCGGGGGACAGCAGGTCGGTGGAAATGTCGCCTTCGGCCGCAACATAGGTGACGACCTTGATTTCCTCGTCGATGTCCGGGAGCTTGGTGAAGAACTCGGCCTGGGCATAGCTTTCCAGAATGTCCCGGGCGATTTCGTTGCCTGCCTCGAAGGCGGTCTTCAGACGGTCCGTATCGGCGTCATAGAGGAAGACCTGCGTCTTGAGAACTTCGGCAGCGTCCTTGGCAATTGCCTTGTCTTCGCCCAGGGCCAGGTCGAGCAGAACCTCGACCGACGGGCCGCCTTTCATGTGCGACAGAAGCTCGAAGGCAAAGGCGGGAGAGATCTCTTCGACAACCGAGGTGCCGAGAATGATCTCCTTCAGGAACTTCGCCTTTTCACCAGCGGCGCTCGTCGTGCCCGGCAAGGTGTTGTAGATGAAGTACTTCAGCGAGTCGGCCCGGTGTTCGTTGCCGGTGTCCTTGATCTGCGCGACGATTTCCTTGATGAGCGCGCCGTCCTCGATGGGCTTGGGATGCAAGCCCTGGCCTTTGCGAGTCTCGATCTCTTTTAGGTAGTCTGCATACAAGCTCATGATGATCCCGCGTCCTCGTGTTAGATATAGCGTCTGCACCGGATCGCGCCATCGGGTCGGCGAAACGGGAGAAGCTGGCTGAGCGTGGTCTTAATTCAGTATACAACGGTATGCAATATCTTTTCATTCCCGAAATGAGGAATATATACCGGTTGTCGACCCTACGTTCTGCGCGTGAACAGTGGCTGGAACGCGTCTGTCCGGGAGCAAGTTGTCTCGCGGAAGTATCGGCATGAGAGGCAGTGCCGTGTCTGGTGAAAAACGCCAAAGATTGCTATAGGGGCGACGCTCGAAAGCGCGGCGGCACATGAGGGAGAGGCTCTCATTGTTTCCCGCGAAACCGCGCCGGATGACAGAGCGTTTTCAGCTCCGGGTCCGGTGCCCTGAGAGATTTTTTTGACAGGTACGGGATCGAAAACGGTCCGGGCCTTCGGACAATTAAGGAGATCGCACGCCGTGACCCAGTCCCTCGATAGTTTCAAATGCAGGAAAACGCTGACCGCAGGCGGCAGGACCTACACCTATTTCTCCATTCCGGAAGCGGAAAAAAACGGTCTGACAGGCGTATCCCGGCTGCCATCCTCGCTGAAGGTGGTGCTTGAAAACCTGTTGCGCTTTGAAGACGGCCGCACGGTGACCCGGGAAGATATTCTCGCCTGCGCCGAGTGGCTGAAGACCCGCACGTCTTCCCATGAGATTTCCTACCGCCCGGCCCGCGTGCTTATGCAGGACTTCACCGGCGTTCCGGCGGTTGTCGATCTGGCAGCCATGCGCGACGCGGCCGTGAAGCTCGGCGGCGACCCGGAAAAGGTCAACCCGCTGGTGCCGGTCGACCTTGTCATCGACCACTCGGTGATGATCGACTATTTCGGCACCAAGGACGCCTTCACCAAAAACGTGGAACTGGAATACGAGCGCAACCAGGAACGATACGAGTTCCTGCGCTGGGGCCAGTCCGCCTTCAACAACTTCCGCGCCGTGCCGCCCGGAACCGGCATCTGCCACCAGGTTAACCTGGAATACCTGGCCCAGACCGTCTGGATCAGGGAAGAGAACGGCGAAACCATCGCCTATCCGGACACGCTGGTCGGCACCGACAGTCACACCACCATGGTCAACGGTCTTGCGGTTCTGGGTTGGGGCGTCGGCGGCATCGAGGCGGAAGCGGCCATGCTCGGCCAGCCGATCTCCATGCTGATCCCGGAAGTCATCGGCTTCAAGCTGACCGGCAGGCTAAACGAGGGCATCACCGCAACCGACCTCGTGCTGCGCGTCGTCGAAATGCTGCGCAAGAAGGGTGTCGTCGGCAAGTTCGTCGAATTCTATGGCGAAGGCCTCGATCACCTGTCGCTTGAGGACGAGGCGACGATTGCCAACATGGCACCGGAATATGGCGCCACTTGCGGCTTCTTCCCGGTCGACGGCGACACTTTGAAGTATCTGGAGGCAACCGGCCGAGACAAGGACCGCGTTGCCCTGGTGGAAGCATACGCCAGGGCCCAGGGCATGTACCGCACGGGCAGCGAAGAGCCGGTCTTCACCGACACGCTGGAACTTGACATCTCCACCGTCGTTCCGGCGATCTCCGGTCCGAAGCGTCCGCAGGACCGCATCAACCTTTCCGATGCCGCGACCGGTTTCGCCCGGACCATGGCGGAGGAATTCAGGAAGGCGGACGAGCTCGGCAAGCGCGTTGCCGTAAGCGGCAAGGACCACGACCTCGGTAACGGCGATGTGGTGATTGCCGCGATCACGTCGTGCACCAACACTTCAAACCCGTCCGTCCTGATCGGCGCCGGCCTTGTCGCCCGCAACGCGCTGAAGAAGGGCCTGAAGGTCAAGCCGTGGGTGAAGACTTCGCTGGCGCCCGGCTCCCAGGTCGTCACCGACTATCTGGAAAAGGCTGGCGTCCAGGGCGATCTCGACGCGCTCGGCTTCACGCTGGCCGGCTACGGCTGCACCACCTGTATCGGCAACTCCGGTCCGCTCGATCCGGCGATTTCCAGGGCGATCAACGACAACGACCTGATTGCCTGCTCGGTGCTTTCCGGCAACCGCAACTTCGAGGGCCGGGTGAACCCGGACGTGCGCGCCAACTATCTGGCCTCGCCGCCGCTGGTCGTCGCCTACGCCATTGCCGGCAACCTCAACATCAACATTGCCCAGGATCCGCTCGGGGAAGACCCGGACGGCAACCCGGTCTACCTCAAGGATATCTGGCCGACCACGGCGGAGATTGCCGAGCTGATCCGCTCTTCCATCAACGAGGAGATGTTCCGGACCCGCTATTCCGACGTCTTCAAGGGCGATCAGCACTGGCAGGGCATCAAGGTGGAAGGGGGGCTGACCTACACCTGGCCGGTCTCCTCGACCTATGTGCGCAACCCGCCGTATTTCGAAGGCATGACCATGGAGCCGAAGCCGCTTCAGGACATCGAAAATGCAGCGGTCATGGGCCTGTTCCTGGACAGCATCACCACCGACCACATCTCCCCGGCGGGGGCCATCAAGCTTGACAGCCCGGCGGGCAAATATCTTTCCGAGCATCAGGTCGCCCAGAAGGACTTCAACTCCTACGGCTCGCGCCGCGGCAACCACGAAGTCATGATGCGCGGTACCTTCGCCAACATCCGCATCAAGAACCAGATGGTTCCGGGTGTCGAAGGCGGCGTCACCATGAAGGACGGCAAGCAGGCATGGATCTACGACGCCTGCATGGACTACAAGGAAGCCGGTGTGCCGCTGGTGGTCTTCGCCGGCAAGGAATACGGCACCGGCTCTTCCCGTGACTGGGCCGCCAAGGGCACCAACCTGCTCGGCGTGCGCGCCGTCATCGCCCAGTCGTTTGAGCGGATCCACCGCTCCAACCTCGTCGGCATGGGTGTCATCCCGCTCACCTTCAAGGACGGCGAAAGCTGGCAGTCCCACGGTATCACCGGCAAGGAACGCGTGACCATCAAGGGCATCGCCGACATCCAGCCGCGCCAGATGATGAATGTGGACGTCACCTACGAGGACGGCACCACCAAGGTGATCGAGTGCCTCTGCCGCGTCGATACCGAGGACGAGCTGGAATACATCAAGGCCGGCGGCATCCTGCACTATGTGCTCAGGAACCTTGTAACGGGCTGATGGGTGCAGTCAGTCTCAGGAAATCGAAACGGGCCCTGCGGGGCCCGTTTTTGTTGGCATGGGCCTATTCTTTGCCGTGTCATCCCGGTCAAGCGCAGCGCGAGCCGGGATCGGAGCGGGGTGGCCTTTGATATTTTTTCTTTTTTAGCCGGTCCCCGGCTCTCCGATCCCGGAACTTCGCTCCGCTGCGTCCGGGATGACGATCATTAGGCTTTGCGAACAGTTTGGAGGGCAGGCCGGGGCCGTTTTCTGACGCAGAGCCGCCGAAAGGATCATCTCGAGCAATTGGCATGGGTGTAGGCGTAAAGTCTCTCCCCAAGGTTCTCCGCGCTGCTTTTGGATCGGGAGATAAAATCGACCATCGTCGGAATGAAGACCGACCCGGAGAACAACCTGTCCGGCTGTGGGGTGTCACCGATATAGGTCAGGGAAACCTGCAGCGAGCTTGGATGCGGAATTTCCAGGGCTTTTGCGACGAATGCCTGGAAAGCATCTGCGTCCTCATGAGGTTCCGGTTTCTGCTTCTTGCCGTCGGCACCGGTCACGATGTACTGGCGAAGGTTCAGGCTCAGCGTGCTGCCGGGAAGGCTGAAAAGGCCCTGAACAAAGCGCCGAATCGACTCCGGATCTGCCGGAACCTGTTGGTTGGCCCAGGAATCCCGGTCGGGTCCTTGGGACATTTCCAGCAGTTCTTCGGCCAGGTCCATCAGGCCGGGCTGTTTGTCGTTCCATTTTGAGCGAATGAGCATACGCCCGTCACCGACCGGCACCAGGTTTACCGTCTCGAAATTGAATTTGCGAAGATCGACGGAGACATGGACCGTATAAAGCATGCCCCATAAAGCATGCCCCGATGTCATCATCGCCTGCCGGCAATTCGTTTTTGATCGACAGCCGGCATTTGTCGATTGAAACGGCCGCCCCTTCGATTGACGGGTCTTCCATCTTGATGAGCGCGGCCAATTCTTCAGCGGTTGGCGGAGGCAAGGTCTTGTCACTGGCAACATAAAAAAGACCACCGGCGAACAGGGCGGCGGCAACCATCAGAAAAATTAGCGATTTCAAGATTTTCGTCCGTTTTCCCCAAGGTGGCTGGCTGAGTGTTCAAACTCATCGCATCATTCGACGGGGTTCGCAACTGTCGATTGTCTTTTCTGTTGTCGCACTGCCGCATGAAGTCGATGCAAACGCCGAGCTGGCAACAATTTGAATTCAACTGGAGCGAATTTCTTTCCGTGCTTTTTACCGGAAACTGCCAAACCTGATTCCTGGCTATATTCCGGGCGAGTTGGCTGCCCGGAGTTTCAGGTAATTCGCGTCAATCGGGGCTTTGACATGATTTATTTCCTCCTGGCTCTCACCGGTCTCGCCGCATTCGGAGCGCTTGTCCTGAAGACGATTTCCTGGAAAGAGTCCATGTGGGCGCGGCAGAAGGTGAAGAAGCTGTCCGCCGCCGAGGAACGCCAGCAGAAGATCCTTGCTCCCAAGGCGGATTTTTCCGTGCGCAAGCGCTTGAGACGGCAGGCCTCGGCGCGTCAACGGAGTGTTTGAGGCGAAGCAACTGCCTTTCCCGGGGTAATCTGCCTGACGACAATTCAGCATGGTCATCACCGGCTTGACCGGGGATCCACTCGTTTCCAGAGCAAGATACTAACAGGCAAAGAGAGTGATGCGCCCGCGCCGGTCCTGTTTCCAACTTCCGGGCGAGGTGCAGCGTGGATTGGATCCCGGCGGAAGGCCGGAATGACCCGGTGTTGTGGGGCTTCCGGCCCTACGCCAGGGTTTTGGGTGTTCGGTCTTCAAAAAAGACGGTTCTTCTGCGTTTGCCGGATGCTCCGGAGCAAGCGGCCCATCCATCGAGACAGCGCTCAAGCGCTTCCTCAGGATGAGGTTTTTGTGGAGGCGAAGCTTGCCGCCCCGGCCCTATGCGCCGGCTCCGGGCGTTCGATCCTCATTAAGCGAAATCACTCGTTATTTGCCTGCCTTGCAGGACGAATCTTACCCGCGTCCGCGATAGGGCGGGACGCCCTGGTCCGGGATCCAGACGCCGTCAGGGACGGGGCCGGTCTGGTAGAAGACGTCGATCGGAATGCCGCCGCGTGGGTACCAGTAGCCGCCGATGCGGAGCCATTCGGGGTCGAGCAGGTCGACGAGGCGTTTGCCGATGGAGACCGTGCAGTCTTCATGAAAGGCGCCGTGGTTGCGGAAGGCGCCGAGGAACAGCTTCAGGGACTTGCTTTCCACCAGAAAGTCCTTCGGCACGTAGTCGATCACCAGATGGGCGAAGTCCGGCTGGCCGGTGATCGGGCAGAGCGAGGTGAATTCCGGGGCCACGAAGCGGACCATGTAGCCGGTGCCGGCCTGAGGGTTCGGCACCTTTTCCAGCACCGCCTTGTCCGGATCGTCCGGCAGTTCGGTGGCGGAACCCAGCTGGGTCAGGTTTTCATAGATGCTCTTGTCACTCATTGGATGTTCCTCAAATCAGCCTCATCGTGAGGAGCGATCGCGCTCGCGTCTCGAAGGATGGGCCGCTTGTTCTTGTGTGCCGAACCGGCACAAATCGAGTTTGTGCTTTCCTCGGAAAAACAGATCTTTCCGTCGTCATCCCGGCCAAGCGCAGCGCGAGCCGGGATCGGGGAGCCCATTTCCACCAGGCGTTCAGCGTTTCATGCCGATCAGCCTCGGCTCGCCGGTCCCGGATCTTCGCGTTGCTCCGTCCGGGATGACGACGGATATGAATTCATAGGGTTCTGCGGCGTTTCAAACGCCCCGCAGATTGCCCCAGATCAGCGTGTGCAGCTGGGGCAGGACGGTGGCGTCGTACCATCTGTCGGTGGCGACCCTGTCCACCAGCCAGCGCATGCGGTCCATGATACCGGCCATGTCGATGGCGCCGTCGATTTCCGCCGGCGAGGGTGGGGTGTGGTTGCCCGGCTGGAGATAGCAGCTCAGCTGCGGATAGCGCTCGGCGACGTCGCGTGCAAAGGCGTAGTCCGTCTCGTCGAAGACGACGGCTTTCAGAACGACGTGGGTGTCTTCCCCGGCCGCTTCCACGCATTCGGCGAGTTTCTGCCAGTCGGTCTCCATGCCGCTGGACGGCGGCTTGGGGCTGAGGGTCAAGACGTCCAGCATCTCGAACCAGTCCCGGGCGATGCTTCCCTGCGTTTCCAACGCGAAGCGGTAGCCTTCCTCGTGTCCCAGTCCGATCAGGTCGCCGAGGGGCTGAATTGCCGGATTGCCACCGGAAAGCGAGACCATCAGCGGTGTGCCGCTGGTCAGGATCTCCACCTGCATCATGATGGCATCGGCGGTCATCGGGCACCATTCGTCCCTATAGGCGCTGTCGACCGCATGGAGCGTGTCGCACCATGAGCAGCGGTAGTCGCAGCCGCCGGTACGGACAAAAACGGTGGGTTGGCCAATCAGGGCACCTTCGCCCTGAATGGTGGGGCCGAAAATCTCGCTGACCCGGATCAGATCGCCGCTCATGCCGCCCGAGCCCCCGGATAGATGAGAGGCCGGAATTCGGCACAGGTCTTCGGCGTTTCCCTGACGCGCACGGCCGAGGTCTCCGGCCAGCGCTGGCGGCACCAGTGATAGAAGTACCGCGCCATGGTTTCCGCCGTCACGCAGTCGTCGCCGAGCACGTCATTGAGGTGCCGGTGATCGAGCGTGTCGTCGATGAAGCGCTTGAATTCGGAAAGCTCGCGATAGTCGCGCACGAAGCCGATAGGGTTGAGCTCGTCCGACATCAATTCCACCTCGACCACATAGTTGTGGCCGTGCAGGCGCGAACAGGGGTGATCGTCGCCGAGCCCCAGAATCTGGTGGCTGGCGGAGAAGTGGAATTCCTTGGTGATCCTAAACATTGCACGCCGCCTTCCAGAAATCCGGGTCCGCGTAATCCGTCGGGTCGATGCCGCCGGCGAGGTCGAAGGCTTCACGCCGTTCAACGCAGGTGCCGCAGCGCCCGCAGTGAATGTCGCCGCCCTTGTAGCAGGACCAGGTCTTGCGGTAGTCGACGCCGAGCTTCAAACCCTCCGCGGCGATGTCCGCCTTGGAGGTGTGGACGTAAGGCGTATAGAGGCGGACCTCGCCGATCCCCTCCAGCGCGTGGCGCTGCATGGTCTCGAAGGCCTCGGTAAAGGCCGGCCGGCAATCGGGATAGATGAAGTGGTCGCCGCCATGGACGGCGGTTGCAACCGCCTCCGCGCCGCGCGAGGCGGCAATGCCGTAAGCGATCGTCAGCATGATCGCATTGCGGTTCGGCACGACGGTGATCTTCATCGTGTCTTCGGCATAGTGCCCGTCCGGCACATCCAGGTCATCGGTGAGTGCCGAGCCGGTCAGCTGGCGGCCGATGTTGGAAATGTCGATCAGGATAAACTCGGTGTTGAGCTCATCGGCGCACGCCTTCGCATAGTCCAGCTCCTTTTTGTGGCGCTGGCCATAGTCGAAAGATATGAGGCCGATCAGTTCATGTTCCCGCGCAACCTTGTGCGCAAGGGTGACGGAATCCATTCCGCCGGAACAGATGACAAGTGTTTTCAACGATGTGGTCCCTTGTTTTCGCTGTTAGCGCCCGTTGAGACGCTAGTCACCGGGTAGGCTGCGACCGGTGGTCCGCACGAGGCAGACGAAGGGGTTTTTAGCAGAATTTGGCGAAAAGGGAAGGGAGGGCCGGGGGGCGGCAAGCATGATGCGCCTTCTTCATCCCGTTCAGGCGCAGCACGAGCCGGGATCGGGTCGCCGCAAAGCTACTCTGTTTCCTTGTTTTTCAAGCAGTTAGGTCGTGGCCCTCCGGTCCCGGATCTTCGCTGCGCTGCGTCCGGGATGACGTTCCCGAAGGTTTTTCAAAAAGAACGGGAAAGTGGGTTTTGCCAAACGGCTCACGCCCAGATCGCCATCCGCAGCCCACGCTCGTCGCGCCGGAATTCCTTCGGGAACGGTTCCGCCTGGCCGTGATAAATCCGTTCGGCGATCAGGCTGTTGGCGGCGGCATCCAGAACATCGTCACGGCTGCAGCCGCGGGGTGGTTTCTGGTCGAGGAAAGCGCGGTCGAGGCCTTTTGACACCAGCAGGTCCCGGCGCAGGTCGAGTCCGGCCGGGTTGGCGCGGCTCTTGACCTTCTTCGGTAGGCTCATTTCGGCTTCGCCGTTGAGCCGCCAGAAGGCAAGCTCCGGATGGACCTCATGGACGCGGGCTTCCAGCTCCGGTGTCATCAGTGTGTCGATCTCCCGGATCTTCGGGAAGAGATGAAAGCACTGCTTGGAGACTTTTTTCGGCGGCTCGGAGGTCTTCAGGGCTGTCTCGCAGGCCTGCCGGTAATCGTCTTCATAGACGGCAGCGCGCGAGGGTACGGTGAAGACGGAAGACTGGCGTTCGCCGAGATGCTTGCGGGCGGCCTTTTCCGGGCCGCGGCCCTCTGGCGGGATCTTGTCCGGCAGGCCGATGGGCATGTCGACGGCGATGATCGTCAGGTGAGGGTCAAAATCGACGATCCCGGAGAAAGTCGAAAACGTCCGGAGGCGAATGTCTGCGGGGTCGTTCAGGTTCCGCAAGACCGCGATCCAGCCGGTCTTGCAGCCGTCTACTCCGGCGACCCAGGTGCCGGTGCCGTCAGGCACGGGCCTTTGCTTCCAGAACGCGGCGGGAGGTGACGAGGGCCATGGCCTTGACCACCGATTGCTGTTCCTCGGCGAAAAGCAGCTCATCGGCGCCTTTCCTGACGCTGCGCGCGACCAGCTCGAAGACGGAGGCAGACGCCCGTTTCAGAGCCTCTTCGTCGTCGCAGCCCGCCATCAGGTTGGTGAGGAACAGGCCCGCCATCAGATCGCCGGTGCCGTGGGGCGGGTTGGCGATGGCGGCATGTTCGGCGGCGACCGCGCCGCGCGGTCCGGCCAGGAGGTTGGCAATGGCATTGCGGCGGAGCGCCGGGGAAGACGTGACCAGGACCCGCTCGTTGCCGAGAACCCTGGCAGCGGCCAGCGCCTGCATTTCGCTTTCCACCTCACGGCGTGTCAGCCAGCCGAGCTCGAAGGCGTTGGGGGTGACGATATCGGCCAGCGGCACCAGCTCGTCCCGGATCGCCTGGGCGGTTGCCTTGGGAATGTAAAGGCTGCCACTTTCGCCGAGATGATCGCCCATCACCGGATCGCA
>NZ_JBNKYW010000159.1:0-8310 GCF_050301095.1 Roseibium sp. | reverse complement strand
TGTTCGTCGCCACCTGCGCGCTGCCGCAGCAGATCGTTTCCGACGAGGCGGGCGTTCCCGGTGAAGAGCCGGGCGCAGACCTGTCCTGCGGCGAACTTGGCCGCGTCCGGTCCGTCGAGGCAGTGCGTCCGGGCCAGATCGTCTTCCGCAATGCCAGCCGCCAGCCGATCGAGGTGAACTGGATCGACTATCGCGGTGGCGAGCGGCCCTATGCCCGTCTGGAGCCGGGGCAGATCCTGGAACAGCAGACCTATGTTTCCCACGCCTGGACAGTGCGCGGCGGTAACGGCGAATGCCGCGGCATCTATGTGACCAAGACGCCGTTCCGGGAAGTCGTCATCAAGGGCGCAGCGAATTTCGCTCCTGCCGGCGGTGGTGGTTTTAACGGTTCCTTCGGCGGTCAGGGCGGTTTTCAGAACGATCAGTTCAACAACGGTTTTCCGGCAGGTCCCGTTCCGCCAGGCGATATCGGCGGGCTCGATCAGCCGAATACCCGGCAACAGACCGCCCGCGCAAATGTCTTCGACTATCTCTGCACGGCAGGGATAGACCTGAATGTGGTCTTCTCTCCGGACGGCCAGACGGCGACGGTTGCGGAAATGGGCTATGGCGCGGTCACGCTGCAGCGTCAGGGCAGCGCCAACACCTTCTACTACGAAGCCCAGGGGCATGTCCTGAAGGGACAGCTTCAGAACGCCACCTGGTCCAGGCCCGGACTCAGGGACGTCTTCTGCGCCCGCAGGTAGAATTACATGTATTTATAGTTGTGTTTTTCGGTGATTTCTAGCTCGATTTACTTCTGTCGCAAATGGAGATGAAAAATTACCTTTGTCAACTTTGCATAAGAAAAAGATACTATAGCAAATTCAAAGAATTTTCTTTGCATTTAGCTTTTTGATTAATGTTTCGCCGTATCCTCACCCGGATCACAAATTTCGGGTGAAAAAACATGTCCTTCACACGCTGGCCCCTGGCCTGGAAAATCAGCACTCCCGTCGCCGTCATCGCCGTCTTCACGATTGCCCTGGCAGCTATCGCCCTCGGTTCGCTGAAAGACGCCATGCTCGCGGAACGTCTTGCGAAGATCGAGGATATTGCGAACACGGCAAAGACCGTAGCGGTGCGTTATCACGAACTGGAGAAGTCCGGCACGCTCACACGGGAAGAGGCCCAGGGCCGGGCCATCGAGGCGATTTCCGCCATGCGCTTCGAAAACGGCGAAAACTACATTTTCGTCTTCGACAACAAGTCGGTCACCATCTCACACGCGAAGGCCAGCCTTATCGGCAAGGACCTGTCCGGCCTCAAAGACGCCAACGGCGTTCAGATCATTCCGGAACTGGTCAAGCTGGCCAAGGCCGGTGGCGGCAATCTGCAGTACCTGTGGCCGCGCGCGGGAGATGACGAGCCCGTTGAAAAGTGGGGACATGCTGTCGGGTTCGAGCCCTGGCAGTGGATGCTTGGGACCGGCGTTTACATCGACGACCTTGAAGCCGCCTACTGGCAGCAGGCGGTCCTGATCGTCCTGCTGACGCTTGCGGGCGCGGTGATCGCGGGCACGGTTGCCTTCTTCGCCATCCGCAGCCTGGTACGCCCGCTGCGCGCGCTGACCCACAACATGAGCACCCTGGCCGATGGCGACACCGATATTATCGTCGAAGGCGCGGATCGCGGAGACGAGATCGGGCAGATGGCGGCAGCGATGGAAGTTTTCGTCGCCAATGAAACCAACCGCCGCAGGCTGGAAGACCAGCAGCGCGTGGCGCGTGAGCAGGCCGCCCGCACCGGTGAGCAGGTCCGTGACCTCAGCCAGGACTTCGACAGCCAGATAACCGATCTGATGCATACCATCGAACAGTCCGTTGACCGCCTGAAGGCGTCGTCTTCGGAAATGATGACAGGCGCGGAGCAGACGACCGAAAAATCGGGTATTGTCTCGGCCTCCTCCGCACAGGCCTCCGGCAACGTGGAAACTGTTGCCGCCGCAGCGGAAGAACTGTCCGCATCGGTCAACGAGATCCGGCGTCAGGTCCAGTCCTCCAGTGAAATCGCCGCCAAGGCCGCGCAGGAGGCCTCGGCCACCAACGAGCGCATGCACGGCCTGTCGGAAGCCGCGGGCCGCATCGGGGAAGTCGTGACGCTCATTCAGGCGATCGCGGAGCAGACCAATCTCCTGGCTCTGAACGCTACCATCGAAGCCGCACGCGCGGGGGAAGCCGGCAAGGGCTTTGCCGTGGTCGCGGCCGAGGTGAAGGAACTGGCGACGCAGACCTCGAATGCGACCGAAGAGATTTCCAGCCAGATCTCGGCCATTCAGGGCGAGACGGAACAGGCCGCGGGCGCCATCGGCTCGGTGACGGAGATCATCAACAACATGAACGAGATCGCCTCCTCCATCGCCTCCGCCGTCGACCAGCAGGGCGCGGCAACGCAGGAGATCGCGGTCAACGCACAGCAGGCCTCCCAGAGCTCCGTGGAGGTCAGCAGCACCATCCAGGGCGTTTCGAACGCGGCGGAGAACACCAAGGACGCCGCGCAAACCGTCGATCTGGCGGCAGGCGAACTGGAAACCAACGCGGCGGATCTGCGCGGCAAGGTCACAGCCTTCCTCGACACCGTGCGGAAGCTGACCACGCAGGAAAACCAGGCCGCCTGAGCGGTACGGCAAGCAACAGGGCGCCCGCGGTTCGATCAGGGCCGCGGGTGTCTTCTTGCGTAATCGTCAGATCTTGCGCAGGGCGACCTTGGAAATCATGTGGCTGGAGTCCTTGGACAGGATCAGGTCCGCCCTCGGCCGTGTCGGCAGGATGTTTTCCTTCAGGTTGACGAGGTTGATCTCTCGCCAGATCCTTTGCGCGGTGTCCACCGCTTCCTCATCCGTGATGCGCGAATACTTGTGGAAGTAGGATCCGGGATCGCGGAAGGCGGTTTCCCTGAGGCGCATGAAACGGTCGACATACCATTGCTGCAGAAGGTCCTCGTCCGCGTCGATATAGACGGAAAAATCGAAGAAATCGGAGACGAAGGGCACGGCCCGGCCGTCCTTGGGCAGTTCACGCGTCTGCAGCACGTTGAGGCCTTCGACGATCAGGATATCCGGCCGGTCGACGGTCACCGTGTGGCCGGGCATGACGTCATAGTAGAAGTGCGAATAGACGGGCGCGCGCACGAGACGTTTGCCGGCCTTGATGTCGGACAGGAATTTCAGAAGCCGGGGCCGGTCGAAGCTTTCCGGAAAACCCTTCTTGGTCATCAGGCCTTCGGCTTCCAGGATCGCATTGGGAAACAGAAACCCGTCCGTTGTGATCAGGTCCACCTTGGGGCTGGCGGGCCAGCGGGCCAGAAGCTCGCGCAGCACGCGCGAGGTGGTCGACTTGCCGACGGAAACGGACCCGGCGACGCCGATGATGAAGGGGGTCTTGCCGTCCCGGGTTCCGAGAAAGTTCTGCGTTGCCTGATAGATGCTGATCGTGGCTTCCGCGTAGAAGGCCAGAAGGCGGGAAAGCGGCAGGTAGATGGTCTCGACCTGTTCGATGGAGACCGGGGCGTTCAGGCCCTGCAACTGCGCCACTTCGTGCTCGTCGAGCGTCATTGGCGTGTCGGCGCGAAGGCGTGCCCATTCCCGTTCGGTGAACACCTGATACGGGGACAAATCCATGTCCAGGGCCGTAGCGACTTTCTGATCCATTTCAATCGCAGTCCCTGCTGCGCGGCGAAAGGCCGGAACCTATGCGGGTGTCAGGGCCCAAACCCTATTCTTGCGGACGGGAGGCCTTTTCTTCCAGACCGGTCTGCCCCGTGCGCTTTTGAAGTTCCTTCATAACATCCCCAAGCGGAACCTTGGACACGTTTAGAACCACCAGCAAATGATAAAGAACATCAGCGGCCTCGGCCGTCAATTCTTCCCGGTCGTCCCGGACGGCGGCAATCGCCGCCTCCACCGCTTCTTCCCCCAGTTTCTGGGCGCATTTGGCAACACCCTTGTTCACGAGCTTGCGCGTATAGGATTTTTCATCCGCGCTTTTCGCACGTGCAGCAATAATGGCGTCCAGATCGTCCAGTGTGAACTTGTTCATTTGGCTAATGTCCGGGTGCGGGAGTAAAGGGGCGTCAGGTGTCCAGGCGCATCGGCACGCCGGCACCGTTCATGTGCTGCTTGGCTTCCTGGATCGTGAATTCGCCGAAGTGGAAAATGGAGGCGGCCAGCACGGCGGTCGCGTGGCCGTCGCGCACGCCCTCCACCAGGTGGTCCAGGTTGCCGACACCGCCAGAGGCGATGACGGGCACCGGCACGGCGTCCGCGATCGCCCGGGTGAGAGCGATGTTGTAGCCGGATTTGGTGCCGTCGCGGTCCATGGAAGTCACCAGCAGCTCGCCGGCGCCAAGCTCCACGACTTTCCTTGCGAACGCGACCGCATCGATGCCGGTTGCATTGCGCCCGCCGTGGGTGAAGATCTCGAACCTCTCCGGTTCGCCCGGTTCGTTGACCTGCTTGGCGTCGATGGAGACGACGATGCACTGGGCGCCGAATTTTTCCGCCGCTTCCCGGACGAAATCCGGATTCTTCACGGCAGCGGTGTTGATCGACACCTTGTCGGCCCCGGCGATCAGCAGCTTGCGGATGTCTTCCACGGTGCGCACGCCGCCGCCTACGGTCACCGGCATGAAGCAGGCTTCCGCGGTGCGCCGGACGACGTCATAGATCGTGTCGCGGCCTTCGTGGCTGGCGGTGATGTCCAGAAAGCAGAGTTCGTCGGCCCCGGCGGCATCATAGGCCTTGGCCGCTTCCACCGGATCGCCGGCGTCGACCAGATCGACAAAGTTGACGCCCTTGACGACACGGCCGTCCTTGACGTCGAGACAGGGAATGACGCGGGCTTTCAGGGTCATGATGCATTGCTCCGCTTGGCCAGGATCAGCTCCATCGCTTCCTTCGGATCGAGGCGGCCATCATAAAGCGCCCTGCCGGAAATCGCACCTTCCAGGATGGCGCAGTCCGGTTCCAGCAAGCGGTGGATGTCGTCGATGGAGGCAAGGCCGCCAGACGCGATGACAGGGATGGAGACCGCGCGCGCCAGCTCCAGCGTCGAGGGAATGTTGAGGCCCTTGAGCACGCCGTCCCGGTCGATATCGGTATAGATGATTGCGGAGACGCCCGCATCCTCGAAGCGCTTGGCGAGATCGATGGCCGTCAGTTCGGAGGTTTCCGCCCAGCCCTCGACCGCCACATGGCCGCCCTTGGCGTCGATGCCGACGGCCACCTTGCCCGGAAATTTCCGGCACGCCTCTTTCACCAGCTCCGGATCGCGCACGGCAACGGTACCGAGGATCACCCGCGTGATGCCCTTGGAAACCCAGGTCTCGATATGATCAAGCGTCCTGATCCCGCCACCGAGCTGAACCGGATTTTTCGTGGCTGCCAGAATGGCATCGACCGCGGCGCCATTGACGCTTTCGCCGGCAAAGGCCCCGTTCAGGTCCACCACATGCAGCCATTCGAAACCCTGGTCTTCAAAGGTCTTCGCCTGGGCGCCTGGGTCGTCGTTGAAGACGGTCGCCTGGTCCATGTCGCCGAGTTTCAAACGGACGCACTGGCCATCCTTCAGGTCAATGGCGGGAAAGAGGATCATGCTTTTCAGTTTCCTTCCACGATGACGATTTCGCCATCGGCAACTTTCTGGCGGATTTTCACCGCTTGCTGGTATTCGGGCGAATTATAGCAATCGACCGCATGTTGGAAGCTCGGAAACTCGATAATGACGTTCCGCGCCCGGCCGGGACCTTCAATCGCGTTGGTCTTGCCGCCACGGGCGAGGAAATTCGCTCCGAAGCGCTCGAAGGCCGGTTTTGCCGTTTCGACATACTCCGGATAACCGTCCGGGTCGCGCACATCCACGCGGGCAATCCAGTAACCTTTGCTCATCAAATGTCTCCCAACTTGTTATCAGGTCCCGACCCCGGGATCAGGGATTCCAGTCCAGGAAATTGGCGATCAGGGAAAGTCCCAGCCGCTGGCTCTTTTCCGGGTGGAATTGCGTGCCGATCATGTTGTCCTTCGCCACCATGGCAGTGAAGGTGCCGGCATAGTCGAAGGTTGCCAGCCGGTCCGCCTCGCTGGCGCAGGCAAAGTGATAGGAGTGCACGAAATAGGCGTGCAGCCCGTCGGGACCCGTGTCGATGCCGTCGAAGACGGGATGGCCTTCCGGCCTCACGTCGATGGTGTTCCAGCCCATGTGCGGGATCTTCAGCGACGGATCGGCGGGTTTCATTTCGGCGACGTCGCCGTCGATCCAGCCGAGGCCCTCGACGGTTTCGAATTCCAGACCGCGGCTGGCCATTAGCTGCATACCGACGCAGATGCCGAAAAACGGCTTGCCGTTCTCGCGGACCGCCTCGTTCAGGGCTTCCGGCATGCCCTCGACGGCCCAAAGGCCGCGCTTGCAGTCGGCGAAGGCGCCGACGCCCGGCAGTACGACACGGTCGGCCTTGCGGACACGATCCGGATCGGCGGTCACGATCACGTCCGGCATGTGGGCATGGGCGCGGGCCGCGCGCTCGAATGCCTTTTCCGCCGAGCGCAGGTTGCCCGAACCGTAGTCGATAATTGCGATTGTCATTGACGGGTCTCCGGACCGAGGGTCAGTCCCACAACCTGCTCGCTGCCGACCCTCGGGACGATCGGTGCGGGAGCCGGGCGCTGCCGGTCGTTACGTTTTTCAGCCGGGGCGGTGTCGCCGGCTGCCTTGAAGATGAAACGAAGCTCGGCTTCCTGACGGTTGGAGGCCTCCACGAGAGCGACCGTCCGCCAGCCCTTGCGTTCCAGCGACCAGCGCCTGAGCGCCTGCGCCTCGAAGCCGAAGAGAAGGGCGATGGTCACGCTGATCACCGCCATGGCCACTTCGCCGGCCGACAGGGCAATCAGCTCGATGACAAGTGTGACCGCGAGATAGCCGAGCAGTACCAGCCACATGCGATGGAACAGCAGCCACAGAACCGAAAAGAAGAAGGCCGCAAACGAAAACCGGTCCGGCACGAAGGCAAGCCGGTCGGTCTGGCGGGGATCACCCGCCAGGTTCTCGTATTCGGGTGGAGCCATCACGACATAGGTGCTCATGGGCTCTTCCTATCCTAGATCCTAGCCGCCGAGCTGGCCTTTTGTGGTGGGGACGCGGTCCGCCTGCCGGGGGTCGATCTCGACCGCCTTGCGCAGGGAGCGGGCCACAGCCTTGAAACAGGTCTCGGCGATATGGTGGCAATTGGAGCCGTAAAGATTGGCGATATGAAGAGTGATCCCGGCATTCATGGCGAATGCGCGGAAGAACTCCTCGAACAGCTCCGTATCGAAGTCGCCGACCTTGTCCCGGTCGAAGGTGACGTCCCAGACCAGAAAGGCACGGCCGGAGACGTCCAGCGCGCAACGGGTCAGGGCTTCGTCCATGGCAAGATGTGTGTCGGCATAACGGGTAATGCCGGCCATGCCGCCGAGCGCCTGCGACAGGGCCTGGCCGAGCGCAATGCCCGTGTCTTCGACCGTATGGTGAAAATCGATATGGGTGTCGCCGTCGGCACGGACCTTCATGTCGATCAGCGAATGGCGTGACAGTTGCTCCAGCATGTGATCGAAGAACCCGACGCCGGTCTGAACGTCATAGGCGCCCGTTCCGTCCAGATTGATCTCGACGGAGATGCGGGTTTCCTTGGTATCGCGCGATACACTGGCTGTGCGCATGTGCTGATGTCCTCTAAAGGCTTTTGGGATCCGTGCCCAGGTAGAACCGGCGGTGTTGTAGCAGCCTGAACCGCCTAAGAAAATAGCCACTTGTACCTCCCCCGGTACGGTTGGCCTTTCCCGGGGGCGCCACCGGCTTGCCTGCGCACCGGTCCCGGCGGCCGGAGGACGCCTCTTCAGGCCGTTCGGGCCGCAGGGTGCTGGCGCGCATCCGCCCTTGGTGATATGGACGGGACGCCTTCCCCCAAGATCAAGGAGCACACCCATGCCGACCAGCCCGTTCGCCCCGAAAACCGCTCTCGATCGCCTGATGGTCGCGCTGGATGTTCCGACCGTTGCGGAGGCGGAAACGCTGGTCAAGAGGACCGAAGGCAAGGTCGGCGTCTACAAGATCGGCATGGAGCTGCAATTCGCCGGCGGGCTGGAATTCGCGCGGGATCTGGCGGCTAGCGGTCACAAGATTTTTCTGGACGTGAAACTCCACGACATCGACAACACCATCACCAAGGCGGTCCGGAACGTCGCCAAGATGGGCATGACCTTCATGACCTTGCACGGCTATCCCAAAACCATGCGCGCGG
>NZ_JBNKYW010000158.1:0-34678 GCF_050301095.1 Roseibium sp. | reverse complement strand
CGGAGCGGCCGCATCCGCATTTCTTGCAATGGCATCGAGAGAATTGCTTCAAACACTAGGCGGAGTTGGATCTTTTGCGGGTAGAATGCTCGGGGCTGTTTTTGATAGCATATTAGGAAGCCTGAATCTTGTTGCTGAAGTTTGTATCCAATGCTGACGGGGATGGAGCCGGCTCAGTTTGGGTGCACGGCCCTTTGTTGACGAATACTCTTCAGCCTTTGAATCGACCTCAAGGACTTGATGTACTGAAAAATGTGCATATATTGTGCATAAAGCAGTGCGGAGATTAGACATGGCATACGCCCATGCTGAACATTCAAATGTCGTTGTGTCAAAGTTCGTGGATAGCCTTCAGGAACCACGGACCCCCTATATTTCGCCAGCGCGCTTTTCCAAGGTGCTCGGCGTAAAGGTCGTGGCATTGGCGGAACTCACTGGCGTCCATCGCAACACGCTGCGCAATCCCTCTTCAGAGCGTCTGCAACTGAAAATGCGAGAGATGATCAAGGTCATATCAGCCGCAGCCGAGCTCACGGGCGATATTGAAAAGGCGATCTACTGGTATCGAAACGAACCAATAGCGGACTACGATCATCATACCGCGGCTGAGCTTGTTGCTGACGGTCACGCCGATGCCGTCCTCGCCTATATTCGCGATCTCGAGGGCGGAGCGCGCGGGTGAAAATTTCCCGTATAGGTCCAGATGCCGTCTTTTACAGATACCTCACACCCAAATGGGCCTTTCTTCCCACAAGTGGTGCGGGTGCAGCCACTGACGGTGGGCGCTTCAATCGCCCTGGGGTTGAGGCCCTGTATCTTTCCGAGGCACCTCAAACAGCACTTGAAGAATACCAACAGGGTGCCAGTATCACACCTCCCGCGACGCTTGCCGCCTATAAGATTACACTCGAAGACGTCGCCGATCTGTCAGCAGGTTATGATCCAGCACTCTGGGACCCGATGTGGAGTGACTGGGACTGCATGTGGCGCAAAATTGCGCGCATTGAGAAAAAGGTTCCTTCGTCATGGAAGCTTGCAGATACCGTCATTTCTTCAGGATTGCGCGGCCTGCTTTTCCCATCGCTTCGCCACGCGGGCGGAACGAACCTCGTCGTGTTTCCGGCAAATCTGACCGAGGCCGATTCCGTCATTGTACACGACCCGGATGGCCGCCTTCCCAAAGACCAGTCATCCTGGACCTAAACGCTTAAGACTGCCTGCTTCGGTGAAGGCTGTTGCTCTCACTTTCGATATGACAGGGAAACGCCGGTGATGGGGCCAAACGTCAAAAAAGCGACATTTGAGATGTTTCTGGAGAACTCTCATCTGCTTGCAATGACGAAAGCGTAACGCCCAACAGGCGAATGCCCTTTGGCGTCGGGAATAGCTCCCTTAAAAGGTTCAGGGCAATCTCCAGCACCTCTTCCGATGATCGGACGGGAGCCGATACCGAGCGACTGCGCGTTAGTTGATGGAAATCTGCGTATTTGACCTTCAGCGTAACAGTACGTCCACTGATCTGCTTGTTTGCAGCGTGACGGCATACTTTTTCAGCAAGCGGGAGCAATTCGGCTTTTGCCGCTTCAAGCTCGAAGATATCGACTGCAAACGTGTCTTCAGCGCCGATGGATTTTCGTTCTCTATTGGGCTGGACAGGTCTTTCATCGATCCCGCGCGAAATCCGATAGTACCAGCTGCCAGACTTCCCGAAATTGTCCCGAAGGAACGTCAGCGACT
The DNA here is from genome assembly GCF_050301095.1 of Roseibium sp. Taxonomy (GTDB): domain Bacteria; phylum Pseudomonadota; class Alphaproteobacteria; order Rhizobiales; family Stappiaceae; genus Roseibium. The sequence goes on along the minus strand of NZ_JBNKYW010000158.1, from coordinate 32,941 downwards.
TGTCCCTCAAATCGGCACCCGTCTCAATCCCAAGTCGCTGCATCTTCTCGGCTGTCGCTGGCCCAACCCCGTGGAATTTCTTCACGGCCAGTTCGGCAACAAATGCAGGCCCCATCTTCGGCGTGATGACGGCTTGGCCGTTGGGTTTGTTGAGATCGCTTGCGATCTTTGCCAAGAACTTGCAATAGGAAATCCCGGCTGATGCATTCAGGCCAGTCACTTCCTTGATCCGGGCGCGAATGATCGTCGCAATCTCGGTGGCGAATTCGATATTCTGCTTGTTTTCCGTAACGTCAAGATAGGCCTCGTCCAACGAGAGTGGCTCGATCAGGTCGGTGTGCTCGGCAAACACGTCATGGATTTGTTGAGACACTGCCCGATACACGTCGAAGCGCGGTTTCACGAATATCAGGTCAGGGCAGCGGCGTTTGGCCGTGACCGAGGGCAGCGCTGACCGCACCCCAAAGGCACGCGCCTCATAGCTTGCAGCTGCAACTACACCTCTGGCGGCAGAACCGCCAACCGCAACCGGCTTTCCTCTGAGGTCCGGATTATCGCGCTGCTCAACCGAGGCATAGAATGCATCCATATCGACATGAATGATCTTGCGGATTGTGGCTTCAGCCTCATCCATTTCGATCGTTTCCTCGACACTTTGGACGGTCAATTCATCCATGCCTTCTTTGGGTTTCGTCAGCTCCATGGTCTGGGTCAGTCGCCTTCCGGGTTTTCAGGCGGTTCGACGATGACAAGCATGTCTGACGGCAATGGCCGTTGGAGGTGTTTGACCTCGCCCCATTCGCCGGTAAGCCACAGATCAACCTCTTCGGGTGTGGTCAGGATCGCTGGCATGGCCTTTTCGTGTATGGGTTTGACGACATCATTGGGCGTCGTTGTCAAAAACCCGAAGAGCTCATATTCCTGTTCCCCGTCACGGACCTTTCGCACACCCTTCCAGGGCGTCCAGAAGCCCGCGAAGAACATCAGCGGACGATCCGGATTTTGTGCAAACCACGCATTCGGTACGCGTCCGCCTTCGACCTTGCTCGCTGGATCAGGTTCTGCAAACGACGTGAATGGCACAACACACCGGCTTGTTGGTCCAAGCCAACGTCGCCAATGCGGAGACCCCGCATTGCGGATATTGGTAACACCGCGATCTGCATTGCCTTTGACATAGGCCGGCGGCGTCGGCATGCCCCAGGTGGCGCTAACGATTTCGCGCTTGCCTTCACCGTCAACCCGGACAATCGGGGCCAGCGTGTTGGGATAGACGTTCAGCGAGGGTTGGTTCCAGCCCGCCTTGTCGCTCATGGCTTCTGTAAACTGAATGACGGCATCCCTTGTTGTCGTCAGATTATAGAGATTGCACACATCCTTCTCCAATCATCGCCACATGCCGCGCATACGTGCTCCGACATCAAGGCGAACTTGCCGCGGACCGGCGTTGTTCGGCTGGCCGGGCTTTACGACCGGCCAGGCTTTTGTTTCAAAATACTGCAGTAATGTAGCGGGAATGAAGCGTGTTCGCGAGGCATAGACATGCCGGTCGCCCGTCGAAGACTGACCATGGGTAAAAAAGCGCTGCGGAACAACAAGGTTGAGGCTGTCTTTCGCCCGTGTCATTGCAACATAGAGAAGGCGTCTTTCTTCCTCGATTTCGTCCGACGTGCCGACACCAAGATCGGACGGGATACAGCCATCGACGGTGTTGAGCACAAAGACAGACCGCCATTCCTGGCCCTTTGCCGAATGAATAGTTGAGAGGATCAGGTAGTCCTCGTCGAGCAAAGGAACGCCCGCCTGGCCGGAGGTCGCATCCGGAGGGTCAAGCGTGAGCTCTGTCAGGAAGCGTTCTCTTGAGGGATAGCCTGCTGCGATGTCCTCGAGCTGTAGCAGGTCGGCGCGGCGCATCTCAAAGTCTTCGTGAATGCGTTCGAGATGCGGTTCGTACCAAGCACGGATCCTGCCGATTTCGGCGGGCCAGCCCATGTTCGCAGTCCGCAGGTCCGAAACCAGTGAAACTAGCCCTGGCCAATCTGCCGCGGCGCGTGATGGGGCGGGCAGGGCGGCGAGCGTCTCAACGGGGTCTGCTGTTTCGGCAACCGCATCCAACGCGGTTTGCGCCGAGGCAGGCCCGACGCCCGGAAGAAGCTGCATCAATTGGAACCCGGCCACACGATCACGCATATTCTGCGCGAACCGCAAGGCTGCCAGCATGTCCTTCACGTGGGCGGAATCGAGAAACTTGAGACCACCGAATTTGACGAAGGGAATATTGCGGCGGGTCAGTTCCACTTCCAGCGGTCCACTATGGTGGCTTGTACGGAAGAGCACAGCCTGATCTTTCAACCGCATTCCACCTTCGCGATTGTCGAGAACTTCATCTGCGATGAAACGTGCCTGATCACCCTCATCGCGAACCGTCACCAGTCTCGGCTTCTCGTTTGATGCCCGGTCGGTCCAAAGGTTCTTGGTGTAACGCTCCTGGGCAAGGCTGATCACGCCATTGGCAGCCTCCAGGATCGGCTGCGTGGAGCGATAATTTCGGTCAAGCGTGATGACCTCGGCCTCAGGCGAAAATTCCTTCGGAAAGTCGAGAATGTTGCGAACCGTGGCGGCACGGAACGAATAGATTGCCTGCGCGTCGTCACCGACGACGGTCAAACCTCGTCCACCGGGTTTGAGAGCTGTGAGGATTGATGCCTGCAGGCGGTTGGTGTCCTGATATTCATCGACCAGAACATGGTCAAACCGCCCGCCGATCTCGTCTGCAAGCACAGCGTCACCCATGGTTTGCGCCCAGTAGAGCAGCAAGTCGTCATAATCGAGCACGTTCTGGATCTGCTTGGCATCAACATAGGCACCGAACAGTTCTTTCAGTTCCTTTTCCCAGGCCGAACACCACGGGAAGTAGGCACGCAGGATGTCCTCAAGCGGGGCTTCAGAATTCACGGTTCGCGAATAGATCGACAGGCAAGTTCCCTTGGCGGGAAAGCGATTCTCGGTCTTTGAGAATCCCAGATCGTGCCTGACGAGGTTCATCAGATCGGCCGAGTCTTCGCGGTCATGGATTGTGAATTGCGGATCGATCCCAAGTTCGATTGCATATTCGCGCAACAGGCGCGCGCCAATTCCATGAAACGTACCTGACCAGGCAAGACCATCGGCCATGATGCCGGCTTTGTCGCCGAGAGCGGTCCTGCAGATGCGCTCAACCCGCTTGCCCATTTCGGCGGCTGCGCGGCGTGAAAAGGTCATCAGCAGAATACGACGTGGATCGGCCCCGGATATGACAAGTTCGGCCACGCGATGGGCAAGCGTGTTGGTTTTACCTGAACCTGCACCTGCAATGATCAGCAGCGGTCTGCCAATCGTGTCGTTCGGCGCGGCAATTCCATGCATGACCGCTGCGCGCTGATTGTCATTCAATTTTTCAAGATGCGATGCAGTCATCGGCAATCATCCTCAACCACCTGAAAATCAACGGTGCGTGGTCACAGCACCTGGGTCATTTGCCGGTCGAAATGGTCAAAGCACGTAAATTTGGCCGATTGACTCAAAACCAGAAAAAGAACAAATAAGGAACATATCGGATAATTCAGATGTTGCAAAGCCCTGAGGGAGATGTTTTCGCGCCATGCCGGACCAGTCGGTCAAACCAGCTATTGCAGAGCTTCGAGAGCGCATTGCGCATCTTGAAAGTCCGGGGGGACGTGCGCGCACCGTTCTCCCCTTTGGTCTCGCTGACATCGACAGAAGGCTTCCGGGTGGAGGGCTGGGGCTTGGCTGTCTGCATGAGGTGGCAGGTGGCGGTAATGGTGCCGTTGATGGTGCGGCTGCGGCCCTCTTTGTGGCCGGGATCGCGGCACGCACCAAGGGCAAGGTGCTTTGGGTGGTCACACGATCCGATCTCTTTGCACCGGCGATCGCCCAGGCAGGCCTTGGCCCCGACCGCGTGATCCATGTTGAGGCCGGAGACGAAAAGGCGCTGCTTGCCTGTTTCGAAGAAGGCTTGCGGCATGGCGGTCTCGGTGCGGTCGTGGCGGAAACCGCGCGCCTGCCGATGACCGCCTCCCGTCGGCTGCAGCTTGCTGCAGAGACTTCCAACACGATTGGTCTGGCGCTGCGCCGTTGGCGGCGGCAGACCGAGGCGGGGGATTTTGGCCAGCCGACGGCAAGTGTGACCCGGTGGCGGGTTTCCGTTCTGCCCTCGCGACCTTTGCCCGTCCCCGGGCTTGGCCGGGCGCGCTGGCTCGTGGAGCTCATCCGCTGTCGCGCAGGAGAAAGCGCAGATTTTGAAGTGGAGGCGTGTGATGACACGGGTCGTATCGCTCTTCCTTCCGAGGTGGCCCACAGATCGCCTCAGAAGGAAATCGGGCGACGCATCGCCGCCCGCTGATGCGCCGCTCGTCATGGCTGGTCGAACCGGTCGCCGACGCCTGATCACCGCACTCGATATCAATGCCGAGAGCCTCGGTGTTCGTATCGGCATGGCCGTGACCAAGGCGCAGGCTCTGGTTCCCGGCCTCATCATTGCCGATTCCGATCCGGCCGCTGAAACCGAAGGCCTGACCAAACTGGCATTTTGGGCCTTGCAGCGGATTTCCCCCGTAGTTGCGGCCGACCCGCCGGATGGGCTTGTGATCGATACGACTGGCGCCGATCATCTGCATGGCGGCGAAGAGGCGATGCTGTCCGACATGATCAAGCGCTTTGCTGTCTCTGGCGTCGAGGCGCGCGCGTCTGTCGCCGATACGTGGGGTGCAGCCCATGCCGCCGCCCGCTTTCTGGCGCGACCAGCCATCATCGTTCCGCCCGGCGAAGCCGAAGCCATGCTGCAGGTTCTTCCCCTGCAGGCGCTTCGATTGGATAGCGGGACGGTCACTGGTTTGCACACTCTCGGTTTTGAAACGGTCGGCGAATTGCTGGCGCAACCCCGTGCCCCGCTGACCTTGCGGTTCGGGCCGGAACTTGGGCGTCGGCTGGACCAGGCGCTTGGTCTGGTTTCAGAGCCGGTTGATCCCGTGCGTTCACCGGAACTTGTCGAAGTGCGGAAAGCCTTTGCTGAACCGATCGGCGCTGCAGAAACCATAGCGCGCTATATAGCACGCCTTGCCGATGCACTCTGTCACGAAATGGAGAGGCGTGGCCTTGGCGCGCGCCGGCTCGATCTCCTGTTTCACCGGGTGGACAATAGCATGCAGTTCATTCGGATCGGCACGGGCCAACCGATCCGGGATCCGAAACGACTGGTGCGGTTGTTCAGGGACAAGATTGAGACAGTCGATCCGGGCTTCGGGATAGAGATCATGGAGCTGGTGGCGATCATGACGGAACCGCTGCGCGACAAGCAGACGATCTCGTCGCTGGTCGAGGAGCCCGAGGCGGATGTTTCTGACCTGATTGATATCCTTTCCAATCGGGTCGGCCAAAACCGGCTTTGTCGTTTCGTACCCGTTCAAAGCGATGTTCCAGAACGTTCCGTCGCGCGGATATCACCGCTTGCCCCCGAAACCGGCCTCACCTGGGAGGGCGACTGGCCGCGCCCGCCACGGCTGCTTGCTCGACCCGAGCCCGTCGAGACCATGGCGCTTTTGCCCGACCATCCGCCCGTCTGGTTCACCTGGCGCGGGGTTCGCCGTCGGGTCCGTCGCGCCGATGGCCCGGAACGCGTGCGGGGCGAATGGTGGAAACGCGACGCCGAGCTGACCGCTGTCCGGGATTATTTCCGGGTCGAGGATGAAACCGGCGAGCGCTATTGGATATTCCGTTCCGGTGACGGTGAACATGAGGACAGCGGCTCGCAGCGCTGGTTTATCCATGGGATATTCGGATGACCGGGCCGCGCTATGCCGAATTGCAGGTTACAACCCATTTCTCGTTTCTGCGCGGGGCAAGTAGTTGCGACGAGCTGTTCGCGCGGGCGGCCGAACTCGGAATTGAAGCGCTTGGTGTTGTCGACCGCAATTCGCTCGCAGGCATCGTGCGGGCGCTCGAGGCGTCCCGGCAGACCGGCGTCCGGCTGGTCGTTGGCTGTCGCCTCGACCTTGCCGACGCCTTGCCCGTTCTTGTTTATCCGACCAACCGGGTGGCCTATGCCCGGCTCTGCCGGTTGCTATCGCTCGGAAAGAAACGAGCGGGGAAGGGCAAGTGCCATCTCGAATGGGCGGATTTGGTTGTTTACGGGGAAGGGCTGATTGCTGTTCTGATCCCAGACCGGCCCGACGATGACTGTGCACTGTCTTTGCGACGGCTGCGGGAAGCCTTTGGGGATCGGGCCTATCTGGCTCTGACACTGCGGCGGCGACCCAATGATCAGCTCCGCCTCTGGCAGCTTACGAACCTGGCCGCTGCGGCCCGGGTTCCGACTGTGGTCACCAATGACGTGCTCTTCCATGAAGTGGGTCGCCAGATGATGCAGGATGTGGTGACCGCTATCCGGCACAATGTCACGATTGACGAGCTGGGGCATCGTCGGGAACGCTTCGCCGACCGCTATCTGAAGCCGCCCCAGGAAATGCACCGGCTCTTTGAGCGTTATCCCGAAGCGCTTGCCCGGACCATCGAGATCATGGAGCGCTGCACGTTTTCGCTCGAAGAGCTTGCCTACCAATATCCGGAGGAAAAGCTCTATCCCGATCTTTCTCCGCAACAAGCGCTTGAAAAGCTCACCTGGGAAGGGGCGGCCGAACGTTATCCGGAGGGCCTGCCAGACAAGGTGCGGGCCAATCTCGAACACGAGCTCAAGCTGATCGAGAAGCTCGACTATGCGCCTTATTTTCTGACCGTGAACGCCATCGTGCGTTTTGCCCGCTCAAAAGACATTCTCTGTCAGGGTAGGGGATCGGCTGCTAACTCGGCCGTCTGCTACGTGCTTGGCGTCACCTCTGTTGATCCCGACCGCAACGATCTTCTCTTTGAACGCTTCGTTTCCGAGGAGCGGCGCGAGCCGCCTGACATCGATGTCGATTTCGAGCATGAACGCCGCGAAGAAGTCATCCAATGGGTTTATCAGACCTATGGCCGCGAGCGGGCAGCACTCTGTTCCACCGTCATCCGTTATCGATCAAAAGGCGCATTGCGCGATGTTGGCAAGGCGCTCGGCCTGACAGAGGATCTGACCAAAACACTATCGTCACAAGTCTGGGGTTGGTCGGAAGGTGTTGAGCAGAAACATGCCGAGGAACTGAACCTCAATATGAGTGACCGTCGGCTGCGGCTTGCCATGGAGCTTGCCCATCAGCTGGTCGGTACACCGCGCCATCTCTCCCAGCATCCGGGCGGTTTCGTTCTGACCCGCGACCGGCTGGATGAGCTTGTCCCGATTGAGCCTGCGGCCATGCAAGACCGGCAGGTGATTGAATGGGACAAGGACGATATCGACATCCTGAAATTCATGAAGGTCGATGTGCTGGCGCTCGGCATGCTCTCTTGCATGCGTCGTGCCTTCGATCTTCTGGCCGAGCACAAGGACATTCGCCTCGACCTTGCAACAATCCCGGCAGAGGATCCACGCACCTATGCCATGATCCGCAAGGCCGATACGCTTGGCACCTTCCAGATCGAAAGCCGCGCGCAGATGGCAATGCTGCCGCGCATCAAGCCGCGCACCTTTTATGATCTTGTCATCGAGGTTGCCATTGTCCGGCCAGGCCCGATCCAGGGCGATATGGTGCATCCCTATCTGCGCCGACGCGAAGGCAAGGAAGAGGTGACCTTCCCCAAACCCGAGCTCGAAGCCGTTCTTGGCAAGACCTTGGGCGTGCCACTGTTTCAGGAGCAGGCCATGCGAGTTGCCATTGAATGCGCAGGTTTCACCGCTGGCGAGGCCGATCAACTCCGTCGCGCCATGGCAACCTTCAAGCACACCGGCGGGGTTTCCAGGTTCGGGGCCAAACTCATCGAAGGCATGGTGGCCAACGGCTACGACCGAGATTTTGCGGACCGCACCTTCAAGCAGTTGGAAGGTTTCGGGTCCTATGGCTTTCCCGAAAGCCACGCCGCAAGCTTTGCCCTCATTGCCTACGCCTCCTCCTGGATGAAATGCTGGCACCCCGACGCCTTTTGCTGTGCGCTCTTGAATGCCCAACCCATGGGTTTCTACGCGCCCGCACAGATTGTTCGCGATGCCCGCGATCATGGCGTCGAGGTTCGTCCGGTCTGCATCAATGCGAGCCGCTGGGATTGCACGCTTGAGCCTATTGAGGGCGACGATGTCCGGCTTGCCGTTCGGCTCGGACTACGTCTCGTGAAAGCTCTCGGCAATGCAGAAGCCGCCCGTCTCGTCTCCTGTCGGGAAGAGCAGCCCTTCCTCTCTGTCGATGATCTCTGGCGCCGGGCCGGTATTCCGGCCGCCGCCCTGGTAGAGCTCGCTGAAGCCGATGTCTTCCGCCCCTCGCTCGGTCTTGCCCGCCGTGAAGCCCTCTGGGCAATCAAGGCGCTACGTGATGAGCCGCTTCCGCTCTTTGCCGCCGCCGCTGACCGGGAAGCCGGGATTGTTCCCGAGCAGGACGAGCCTCCAGTCTCCCTGAAGCCGATGGAAGCGGGACGGGAAGTTGTCGAGGATTACGGGCATGTCGGCTTGAGCCTGAGGCGACACCCGGTCTCGTTCCTTCGTTCGGACCTGTCGCGCCGACGGTTTGTCACCTGCGTGGAGGCTGTTTCTTTGAGGGATGGCCGTTGGGTCAATGTCGCAGGCCTCGTCCTTGTGCGTCAGCGGCCGGGTTCTGCCAAGGGTGTAATGTTCATCACGCTCGAAGACGAGACGTCCGTTGCCAACCTGGTCGTATGGTCAAAGGTCTTCGAGAAATACCGTCGAACAGTCCTTGGGTCGGGCATGCTCGGCGTAAAAGGTCGGGTTCAGCGGGAAGGGGAGGTCGTTCATATCGTCGCCCGCGAGCTGATCGATTTGTCTTCGGAGCTCGCGAGTGTCGGAACTCGCAACGGTGCCTTTCCGTTGCCCCATGGGAGGGGTGATGAGTTTCATCATGGAATGCCGGCACCTGATCCGCGTGGGATGCCGAAGGCGAAGGATATGTTCGATCCCTATGGGCATATCGACGAGATCAGGGTGAAGACGCGGGACTTCAAATGATCGACCAACACCTGGCCAGCCAGGTTAGGCCTTAGCTGCCGAACGGCCCGCCGTTCCGTCGATCACCGCATCAAAATCCGAAAGCTCAGCGAACACAGACAAAGCTGTCCGCCCGAATTTGCTCGGTGTCGCAATCAGAAACTTTTGTGTGGCCGCATTCATGGCAGCTTTCTTCACGGCAATCTTGGATAAATCAAAATCCATTACCCTGCCTTCGTGATCGACAGCCGAGCACCCGATGAGTGCATAATCGACACGCAAGGCAGCCAGCGAAAGCATGATCTCCTCGCCCACGAGCGAGCCATCTCGCCCCTCGACCTTGCGGCCCAGGACGTTGACGTCGTGTTGGGCCGGATCGAATGCGAGTGCGACGCGCATGGAATTTGTGAAGATCCGGAACCCCGGTCGTCGGTTGAGTGCGCTCGCCGTCATCTCGCTTGTCGTGCCTACATCGAAGAAGACACTTGCCCCGTTCGGGAGCAACGCAACGGCCGCTTCGGCGACCCGCAATTTGTCGTCAACCGCGATCCCGAGCTTGTGCTCGTGATCAAGGCGAACTGTTTCGCTACTGCCGATCGTGCCGCCGCCCACGCCGGCGCCGCCATGGAAGCGCTGGAGCAGTCCTGCCTCCGACAGATGGATTATGTCTCTCCGAATCGTCTGCGCGGATACGCCAAACTCCTCAGCCAAACCCTCAATAGTGACAAAGCCTGATGTTTCAGCGCGTGTCAGAATTTCGTTTTGTCTTTGGTTCAGCTGGGCTCGTTGGGTGTCATGTTTCATGCAGTTGTTCAAATGCTCGCTTTGATGTAAGAAAACTTACATTACCTGAAAATCACGAAAAAAGCGAGCCAGAAAATGACACAAACAGTTTTCCACCTGTCAGGCGAGAACATCTACAGCACACATGGTCGGCTGGATCCCTGGAACTGGACATGGCAGGCCGAAGCAACGCCGCACGATGCACAGGAAGTGACGGCGCGGCAGGTGCTTGCTCATCTTGCAAAGTCAGGGGCGCGCCAAATTCCTGTAGGCGTTATCGGGCCCCGCGAGGCTGACAGCGAAAAGCTCGCGCTTGCTGAACAGGTCGGAGCTGCAATTGGAGTACTCGGCCTGACCATGATTTGCGGCGGGCGCACAGGCGTTATGGCTGCTGCTGCGAAGGGTTGCAGGGCCTCGGGCGGCCTCACGATCGGTATGCTTCCTGGTCACGATTGGCGTGAGGCCAATGCCGATATCATGATCCCGATTGCCACCGGCCTGAGTGAAGCCCGCAATATGATCATCGCGAAATCGTCCGCCGTCCTTATCGCTGTCGGCGGATCTTACGGGACCTTGAGCGAAATTGCCTATGGGCTGCACTTCTCAAAGCCGGTCATTGTTTTGGGAAATGCGCCGGATGTCGAGGGCACAGAACGGGCAAGCAATGCTGACGACGCGGTCAACAGATTGGCATCTCACCTTCTTGAAAGTGTCCGAGTGTCATAAACTTTACATATTGAGTTGATAGATGTAAGTTATCTCACATCTGGGGGAGAAATAACAATAATGACGTCAATACTCGAGTTGCGCGGGGTCACGCGCCGATTTGGTCAGAAGACCGTATTGGACAATGTATCGGTTACGATCGAGCAGGGTAGCTTCACCGCACTGCTCGGTGCGTCCGGATGCGGGAAGTCTACAAGCCTTCGCATTATGGCCGGTCTCGACCGGCCAACATCTGGCGAGGTGCTTCTAGGTGGTTCGGACGTGAGTGGACAAAGCGCCTATGAGCGTAACGTCGCGATGGTTTTCCAATCCTACGCTCTCTACCCGCATTTAACCGTTGCGCAGAATATAGCCCTGCCGCTCACCATGCGTCACCTCTCTGCATTTGGCAGAATGCCGCTCATTGGGTCGCTGGTGCCTGGTGCAGGAGATGCACGCAAATCAATTCTCAGCAAAGTTGGCAGTGTCGCAGAAATTTTGGGGCTCGGCGAACTTATGGATCGCAAGCCGGGGCAGCTTTCGGGTGGACAAAAACAGCGTGTCGCCCTGGGGCGTGCCCTGGTCCGCGACCCCTCGCTATTTCTGCTCGACGAGCCCTTGTCCAACCTTGATGCCCGCCTTCGCGTTCGAATGCGCTCCGAGATTAGCGCGTTGCATCGAAAAACCGGCAAGGCTTTTGTTTATGTGACCCATGACCAGACCGAGGCGATGGCCATGGCTGACCAGATTGTCGTCATGATCGGGGGCAAGGTCGCTCAGGCCGGTTCGCCGCGCGATCTCTATGAGCGTCCGGCCAATCGTGAAGTCGCCGCCTTCATAGGGCACAATGCGATCAACTTCCTTGATTCAGGCGATGGCATTGATGTCGGCCATGTGGTTGCCGGCCTCAGGCCCGAGGATCTCGCACCGTCCGAAAAAGGGGACCTGACCGCGCGGCTGGAATCGGCCGAGTATCTGGGCTCCGAGATCGTGTTGAGCCTTCGAAGCGCAAAAGGAACCGAAATTCGGGCAATTGCGCCGGGCGATTTTGAGGTCCCGGCCTCCGGGAGTGAAATCCGCCTCGGCTACTCACAGAGCAAGCTTCACAGGTTCGATCCACAGACCGGCGCCCGAAAGGAACGTGCGGCATGAGGCTATCGCTTGCAAAACGTCAGGCATTGACCGATCTCTGGCTTGTCGGGCCAGCGACACTGGCATTGTTCCTGTTCATATTCCTTCCGGTTGCGATCGTCGCTGTTCTGTCCTTCACCGACTATCAGTTCGGCGCAGCCTCCTTCAACTGGAGCGGTCTGGACAACTACATCGCGCTCTTCTCTTCGAGCATTGGCCGCCGTGCGATCACCAATACGCTGATTTACGTCGCGATTGTCATTCCGTTTTCGGTCGGCTTCGGTCTTCTCGTCGCCATCGGCCTGTACCAGATGTCGAATTGGGCGCCGCGGCTCTCCAATGTCATGAAGACGGTTTACTTCCTGCCAGTCGCTGCAACGCTGGTTGCCATGTCCGTCGCCTGGCAAATGGTTTTGCACCCGTCACTTGGCATCGTGAACCAGGCCTTGTTTTCGGCGGGCCTGCCAACACCGAGCTGGCTCAGCGACAGGGCGTTGGTGCTTTACACACTTGCCATGATCGGCATCTGGCAAAGCATCGGTTACAACATGGTGCTTTTCCTTGCCGGCCTCGCGGCGATACCGCCCGAACTCTATGACGCGGCTGAAGTGGATGGCGCCGGGGGGACATGGTCCCGGTTCTGGACTGTCACCTGGCCGATGCTCGGACCGACCACATTGTTCGTCATGGTCGTCACTGCCACCAATGCCTTCCGTGTGTTCGAGACCGTTGCAACGATGACCAAGGGTGGTCCGGCATACGCCTCCGACACGCTGGTTTACGCGATCTACCGCGAGGGGTTTGTCTACTTCAAAGCCGGATATGCAAGCGCGATCACAATGGTGTTCTTTGCCTTCCTTCTGGCTCTGGCCCTTATCCAGTTCCGATTGGTTGAAAAGCGGGTGCACTATCGATGAAACGCGCAATCCTCTCCAACCTGCTTCCCCTGGCACTGCTCTTTTTGGGTGCAGCATTCATTCTCCTGCCGTTTGTCTGGATGCTGTCGCTCGCATTCAAACCGGGTGATGAGATTTTCTCGACGACAATTCGGCTGTTGCCTTCCACGATCGAGTGGAACAATTTCGCCTTCGCGCTGACGGAAACCGACATTCCTCTGTTCCTGTGGAACGGCCTTGTGATGGTCACCGGAATTCTGTTTTTCCAGATCCTGTTCGCGGTTCCGTGTGCCTACGCCCTGGCGCAACGCCAGTTCGCCGGGCGGAACCTGCTCTTCGGTCTGGTCGTGGCTGCCCTTCTGGTCCCGTTCCACGTGACGGCGATCCCTATCTTTCTGGGTTTTGCGCGGATCGGAATACTGAACACGATGTGGGCACTGATTGTGCCGTTCGTCCAAACCGCGTTCGGCATATTCCTGTTTCGCCAGTTCTTTGCGCAGCTGCCCGCCGATCTGTTCGACGCGGCCCGTGTGGATGGTCTGAGTGAAACAGCCATTGTTTGGCGAATTGCCTTTCCTCTGGCTTTGCCGGCCGCAACGGCATTCGCCATCTTTTCCGTAACAGCGCACTGGAACGATTTGTTCTGGCCGCTCATCGCAACCACAGATCCCAATCTGGCGACCCCTCCACGCGGCATTCTTTATTTCCGCGATCAGGAGTCCGGCGACAATGTCGGACCGCTTATGGCAGCGGCAGTCATCGTGACCGCGCCGCTGGTGATCGCTTTCCTATTGGCTCAACGCAAGTTCATTCAAGGCATTGCTGCCGGAGGTCTCAAGGGCTGAGCCAAGCAATAACAAACCGTGCCCGGACCAAACCGCGCCTCGTCATCAACAATATCAGGAGTCAAACACCATGAAAAAGTTACTACTGGCCTCTCTATTCGCCATAGCCGGCGTTTCAGGCCTGCATGCTGAGGAAACCGAAATTCGCGTTCATTACGCCATCCCAACAATCTGGGCCGATACCCAGAAGGCTTTGGCCGATGGCTTCATGGCGAAGCATCCGTATGTCAAGATCACCATCGATGGCCCTGCAGACGGTTATGAAGACGGCGTACAGCGCCTATTGCGTGAATCCGTCGCCGGCACCGCACCGGATGTTGCCTATGTGGGCCTTAATCTTTGGCGTGTGCTGGAAGATCGCGGGCTGGCGCAACCACTGGACTCTTTCATTGGAAGCGACGCGCTTGCGCAGGGCTATACGCCCGCACTTCTCTCGCTCGGACGTTTCGAGGATAAGCAGTATGCGCTGGCCACATCTGCTTCGACGCTGGTCATGTATGTGAACCCCACGCTTGTCGAAAAAGCTGGCGGTTCAATGGACAATTTCCCCGACACGTTCGATGGCGTCATTGAACTGGCGGCCAAGATCAACGCCCTTGATAATGCAACTGACGGTGTTTGGATCTCGCCGCATGACTGGCGCTACCAATCCCTACTCGGATCCTATGGCGGTCGTCCGATGAATGCGGACGAAAGCGACATCACCTTCGACAGCCCGGAGGGCATCGAGGCTGCAGGTCTTTATCAGCGCTTTGCCAACGAAGCGGGGATGAAATCATATTCGGAGAATGATGCTCGCCAGACATTCCCGGCCGGACGGCTTGGCATCATGTTCGAAAGCTCATCTCTCCAGAAGCGCTTCACGGAAGGTGCAGGCGGCAAATTTGACGTGACAGTCAAGCCGCTTCCGATCGCAGCCTCCGATAAATCAAAGGTCTACTTCCCGACCGGCGGCTCCGCGATTGTCATGTTGACGGCAGATGAAGCCAAGCAGAAAGCCGCCTGGGAATACATGGCATTTGTGACCGGCCCGGAAGGTCAGAAGATTGTCGTCGAAAATACCGGCTATGCCCCCGCCAATGCGAAGGTGATTGAAGACAAGTCCTATCTTGGAGACTTCTACGCCGGAAACCCGAACGCGCTCGTGGCACATACCCAGATCGCCAACTATGCGGGCCCCTGGTACGCCTATCCTGGTGCAGAAGGCGTTGCTGCGACCGATCAGATCGCCGCCGCACTTGTCGAGGTCACTGAAGGAGCGGACCCCTCAGCGACGATCAAGGACCTTGCGGAGACACTGCGTGGTCTTCTCGGCATGAAGTAGCAGAGCGGCAAACGTCGGCGGGCGGTGCCTCCCTCTGCCCGCCGGCGCAAGTTTCACCAACACAACAATCGCCCAATCTGGGGGATGGGCGACGAGGTCGTTTCGTGACGATATTGAGTTTTCTCATTCAACTGACAAGCGGTGCAATGCTGCTCTTGTTCTCGGTCCGCTTCATGCGGATCGGGATCGAACGCTTGTGGAGTGCACAAATTCGCGCGAGTTTGAGCGAGGGCTCGTCGCACTTTCGAAATGTCGTGAAAGGAACCATCCTCGGTTTCGTCATGCAAGGGGCAACTGTCGTTATGTTGATGGCGGCGGGGCTTGCGGGCGCCGGTGCGATCCCTCTGGTTTCGGCAGCCGTTTTGGCGCTTGGCGCTGATATGGGATCGGCATTGGCCGTGCGCTTTCTCCAACTTCCCATTTCAGCCATAGGCCCCCTCGCGATCCTTGCTGGCGCAACAACCTATTTGCGCGCCCACAATCCCCGCCTGCGCAATGTCGGGCGTGTCGTCCTCGGCTTCGGGATGATCCTTCTTTCATTGTCAATCATCCGCACAACAGTTGAGCCGACCAAATCGCTGGACGGTGTTGCAACTATTATTGCCTATCTCAACAAGGATGTGATCACCGCAGCACTCGCCGGCGTCGTGCTGACATTCGTCATGCATTCCAGCGTCGCTGCTGTTCTGACTGCGGTCGCCTTTGCCGGACATTCGGCCTTTGTCCCCTCGGGAGCGCTCGGATTCGTGCTCGGCTGCAATATCGGCAGTGCCTTGCTTCCATTGTGGCTTCTCAACGCAGAAAAGGACCGCGCCAAGGCCGTCGCCGCGTCAGTGGCAGTCCTCAGATCCGGCTACGCAATACTCCTCGTCGCCGTGCTTGCGCTGCTCAGGGAAGAGGCCGAACGTCTGATTACCTGGGCTGCCGATGAGACGATGCTTGCAGGTCACATTGCGTTCAATTTTACGCTCCTATTCTTCACACCGGTTTGCATCAAACTCTGTGCTGCATTCGATAAGCGCTTCACACCACCACAAGACGAAATCCGCGGGGAGCTGCCGATCGGAGCAACCGAGGACATCTCTTTGGCGCTGCCTGCGCTCAAGCGCAAGCTCTCCGCCATGCTCGATATGGCAGCGGCCATGCTGGACGAGGTCACCTCTCAACAGCTCGACAAAGAAGTCATTCTTGATCTCGAAGAAAAACTGAACGCCAGCCTCGTCAGGATCAGGGAGATATATGCCAAACTGCCCAGCGGTTCGGAGCAGGATCTGAAAGATATGAGCCAGATCCTCGATTTTGCCATCCGGATCGAGCGTTCAGGTGACGTGCTTTCCGGAAAGCTGCTGGCTCTTCGCGCCGACCAGGAAACCTCGGGCTTTCGTTTCTCAGAAGAGGGTCAGGCGGAGATTTCTGGCCTGGTTGATGCTGTCCGTGAGACAGTTCTGCTCGCCCATGAAGCTGCATGGACCGATGACACGGCAACCGCCGAACGTCTGGTTCGCCACAAGCAGCATGTCTCCGACCTTGAGGCGACAAGCCGTTCGAAGCATCTTGCAAGATTGCGGAGCGGTAATTTGGCGAGTTTTGACTCGAGCGACCAACATCTCGAAACGATCGCCTCCCTGAAGGAAATCAACAGTAAGTTCGCGACAATCGGCTACGCCATACTGGCACGCACCGGTGGTCTAAAAAAAACCCGTCTGAAGACTGCGCGCAAGGCCGAAGTGTGATGGGTCGCTCGCTCTTGTCTATCGATTCACGGACCGGAGGGGGGACGAATGCGATTGTTGCAAAAGATCTTTGACGCCTTGCCGGCGACGCTCAATTGCAAGGACAGCAGTGGCCGATATGTCATGATGAACGCCTTCCAGGCGCAGCAATTGGGACTTTCTTCGAAAGACGCCATTGGTCAGACCACACCAGACCTATTCGGCGAACGATGGGGCAGGGCGGTTCAAAAACAGGATGCCGAGGTCCTGCGTACTGGCAAAACCTTAGGCCCCTATAAAGAGGACTATCAAGCCCTCGGGAGAAAATCCGGGCACTGGTTGACCTACAAGTTTCCCCTGCGGCTGTCCGGGGACGGCTCATGCAGCCACGTTGTAACGATCTCGTTTGACATAACGTCGCTTTATGAGACGGAACAGGAACTCAAATCCGCCGCACTAACGGACGCCCTGACTGGTCTGAGGAACCGCCGCTGGTTCGATCAATGCATGGATGAACTCGATCGCAGTTACACCCGCCGCCGTCGTTCAGGGATCGGCCTTATGGTCGCCGATATCGATTTCTTCAAATCGGTCAATGATGAATGGGGTCACCATTCGGGAGATCTCGTCCTCAAGGAAGCGGCTGAGAGGATGCACAAGATCGTTCGAACCAGGCAGGGGGACGCGGTCGTCCGCCTTGGGGGTGAGGAGTTCGCAATCGTCATGCACGATGTGACGGCCGAAGAACTCGTCACCGTTGCTGAACGGGTTCGCCGGTCAATTGGGGAGCCACCGTTCTCATGTTTGCCTTCCGCGCTGAAGATCACTGTGAGCATCGGCTGTGCAATCATGCTGCCCGATGAGGCCCCGAGACACACGTTCGAGCGAGCGGATGCTGCGCTCTATGAGGCAAAAAGCGCTGGCCGCAATCGAGTGCACTATTCAACACCGCCCGAAAACCCGGCGGCACATCTTGGAAACGCCAAGCAATAGACTCCTTCGCTGAAACCGGTCAGGTCCCAATTTGTTCTGAGTATCGCAAAGAGATGGAGCAGAAATGCCAGCGCGAGGAGAAGGCTTCCGATCCGGTATAGAAGACCGGTTTTCGATGATTTGAGGTGTGTGCGTTGTTGCATTGGTAAACGCAAGTTTTGATTGTATCATCGACTTGGATTGAAACGTTGACGCGGAGTTTCAGGAGGGGGTCATGCCTTTTTACACTCAACTGCGTAAAGCCTTCAAAGCCGGGTCACCTGAAGAAGAAACCCGCAAACGCACTATTGCCGGTCTACGGGATTTGCGTGTTGCCCTGGCTGCCCATTTCCCAGGTGATGTTGACCGGACCCACACCCTGCGCATCGGCACCTGGAACATCAGGGAATTTGGTAACACCACCTATGGCGGCCGGGACACCTATGAGCCGCTTTACTACATGGCCGAGATCATTTCCAACTTCGATATCGCGGCCCTGCAGGAAGTCCGCGGGGACCTC
The DNA here is from genome assembly GCF_050301095.1 of Roseibium sp. Taxonomy (GTDB): domain Bacteria; phylum Pseudomonadota; class Alphaproteobacteria; order Rhizobiales; family Stappiaceae; genus Roseibium. The sequence continues at coordinate 14,977 of NZ_JBNKYW010000158.1, read as the reverse complement.
CGCGAGTTCCTGCAATTGTTGCGAATCCTCGGCCCTGATTGGGATTATATCGCCACCGACGTGACTGACTGGAAGGCGGGCAATGGGGAGCGGATGGTTTTCCTGTTCAATCGCAACCGCGTGCAATTTCGTCACATCGCTGGCGAGTTAACCCTGCCCGATGGCAAGAAGGTCCTCGCAAGTTTCGGTGAGCGCATCAAGCTCGAAAACGGTATTGCCCTGCAACTACCCGACGGTGTCAATCTCTCCGGTATCTACGACGCGAACTCGAACAAAAAAGACGGCAAAATCAAGCTCGACCAAGACATTGAAATACCACTGCCGGACAATATCTGGCTGGAAATTCCTTCTGGAAGCGCTCTCGCCGTCACACGTGGTACGGAAGTTACCCGACCGCCCAATACGGTTGGGATGGTCAATCTGGACATCCCGACAAACCGGGTCACCGGTGAAAACTATCGCCTTCGGTTCCCAGGGGAGGCGCTCGACGAGAGTTTCAAACAGTTTGCGCGAACACCCTTCGTGGTGAGCTTTCAGTCGGGCTGGATGAAGATCGATCTGGCCACCGTGCACATCTTCTATGGGGATGAGAAAGACGAGCGACTTTTGGCGCAGCGCCGCCGGGAGATCGAGCGACTGACAGAAGCGCTCGGGGATCGGGCCGCAAAAGAAATGAAGGACAATCCCGACAATCCCGTGCTTACAGCTGTTCTTGGCGACTTCAACATTATCAGCGCTGAACACGAGACCATGCAGGCGCTCAAATCCAACGGATTCGAGCTGCCTGAGAAAATTCAATCGATCCCGGGATCGAATGTCGACCAATCAATGGCCTATGATCAGATTGCTTTCTGGGAGCCTAAACGGAACCGAGGCTATGTGAAGGTCGACGTCCGGGATGCCAACGTCTTCGATTTCTTCGAGCATGTTTACCGGTTGGATCAGCGAGATGTTTATCAGCCGGACCGCTCTGAAGGTTCGTACAAAACATGGCGGACTTACAAGATGAGCGATCACCTCCCGATGTGGATCGAGCTGACGAGTGATTTTTCTGATGCCTATCTGGATGCTTGCGACAAGACAGAGCCGACTGCTTGAAGTGTTTGGTGTTTTGGCTCGGGGTTGGAGATGAATAGGGCGTCGCCCTTTGGGCCGGGCTCTCGGCAAAGCTGAAGCCCGCGAGCGGTCTTCCCCCATTTCGGGCAACGATCCCTGACGCAGCTGAGGGGCATTCTCTATCGTAATAGGCGAATGTCTGGTGCCGCTTGCGTGCTGCGGCCGGCAAGGGAAGCTCCGCCGCTTCTGGCAGCCATGGGTCTTACCCGGCACAAATGCCGACTTGCCAGAAACGCCCTTGTCCTGCCTTGCTCTTCGCGGCTCTCCGGGTGCCGCCCCGAATATACCGGGAGCGGAAGACGAGACAGAGGACGCGAGAACCCCGCGAAGACAAAATGGAAAAGAGAGAGCTGGAAGAGCTCAGAGGAAAAGTCGCCTGCAGTGCCGTCTTGGAAACTGCATGCTTTGCCATCGACCTCAAGGAAAGTACGCGCCGCGCGGTCAAATATCGACGCGGCGATGACATTATCATCGTCATTCATGACGGCCTGGGCTGGTTCGATCCGCTGTCTGATGCCAAGGGGGACGTGTTCCGCCTTGTCGAACATCTCGACGGACTTCCCTTCATTGCGGCCCTTCACGCGGTCGCCGACCTTGTCGGGTTCGTGCCAAAGGAACACCAATGGCAGCGCCAGTCACGCAACAAAGTACCGGACATTTCCGTCGCCGACCGCTGGCGTCATCGGCGCAAACCGTGGCGCGGCTCGGCCACATGGCGATACCTGACCGGAGAGCGCGCACTGCCTCCAACCATCGTGCGCACTGCTATTGCGCAGGATCTTCTGCGCGAGGGTCCACAAGGCAGTATGTGGGCGGCACATCGTGACCTTGCAGGCAATCTCTGCGGCTGGGAGGAACGGGGTCCTGATTGGCGCGGTTTCGCATCCGGCGGCGCAAAGACGCTATTCGCGCTCGGCGCCAACGAAGCGACACGCCTCTGCGTGACGGAAGCTGCCATTGATGCCATGAGCCTTGGAGCGCTTGAAGGTTTGCGGGGTGGCACACTCTATCTCAGCACCGGGGGTGGCTGGTCGCCAGCAACGTCTGCGGCGTTGCTCGCATTGGCAACGGTCAGGGGCATGACTGTTGTTGCCGCGAGCGACAACAATCAGCAGGGCGATACCTATGCCGCCCGGTTGAAGGAATTGGCTGCGGAGACCGGATCTCGCTTTGAACGATTACGGCCCGGTCTTGGCGATTGGAACGAAGATCTGAAGGTGGAAGGGAAGAAGAAAGAGGAAACGAACAAATGGAGGGGGAACTGCCGCATGCCCGCCGCCCGCATCAAGGGTGAAGCTCCGCCCGGCTGACGCCGGCCCTTGACTCAGGCAGTCGGAGAGGCGGCCGCGGGAAGGGGTCCGAAAGGGCTGAAGAAGATGGTGATGCCGAAGGGGCACGCCGCGCTCCGGCTCTGGACCGGCCTTAAAGGAGCAAGCCAATGACCTCTTCCATCCGCAAAATCTATTTTGGCGTCACCGACCGCCACCTGATGTTCCGTCTTTTCGACCGCCATGCCCAGCGTCCCGAACGCTCGCCCACCGGTGATGGCGCACTTTACGCTGGCGAATGGTTCGAGATCGACGAAACCCAGCATGACTACATGCTGAATATCCCGCCGCCGCTCTGGATGCGCGGGGAAATGTTCGCCATGCGCGAATTCCTGTCGGACAGTATCACAAGCGTATTTTACACACTCCGTATCAATGGCGTGACACGCTACTTCCACGCCTATTGCGATCTCTCCGATCCGCGCGCCTGCAACGACATTCGCGATGCGATTGTCGACCGTGAGCGTCGTCCGGTGAAGGCGATGACGCGCGAGCATCGCGGGAAACGAATGGTCCGTGTCTACGGCAAGCCCGAAACACGGTTTGCATTGCTTGAACACCTGACCGATGAGCAGATTTCGGAAAAACTGCCCGTCCATCTGCGCTACCTGCCGTTGCAAGAAGCTGCGTGAGGTCGGCCATGTTCACCTTTGAAATCAGTCAAGTCCGCGAGGCAATTGCGCGCGGAGAGGCAGATGCGACCGCCAATGGGGGTTTTCGAGACCCGTATTGCGGTGGGAGGCCCGGCGAGGGCGAAAAGCCCGGTTTCTGGGTGGTTGGCGACGAAGGTGTCTACGTCATGTCGAACGGCAAACTCGCCGATGGCGAGATGCCCTTTGTCATCTATGCCGTCGAGTGCGACCCGAAAACCAATCCCGACTGGTGGGACCAAAAATGCCGGCATTTCGGGGGCGATGACGGCGTTGAGTTCATCAACGCCGATCTTCTGCTTCTCGATTTCGACCAGAACCCCAAAGCCACGCATCTGGGCATTGAACTCAGCGAAAACACCATCTCGTTCTCGCTCTTCAAGCACCCAAATCGCCTAGGCGGTTGAACGGAAAAACCCTGCATCTTTTTCTCTGTCGCCCGCCAACCCCGCATTCAATCCAGCACGGTCCAACGCTTCCCGGCTTACCGGGCAGTGCAGTTTCGTGCGCTCTCAAAATCAGGAGACAAACCCATGACAAACCATGATCCCTTCTCGATCAATGCATTCGGCAATACCGTACTCTCATCCGGTCTCGGTATCGGAAACGGTGTCTATTCCGGAACACAAACGCTTCAAGAGCCTCAATACGCAAATCCGGTGCCTCATCCAGCGCCCGCGAAACCACCATCGCGTCCGGCAAAAAAGGGCAATCCTCGCCCTTCGAACTATTATCTCGCCAGTGACCGGGGTCTCGCCAAGGGCTGGAAAGCCCGCGCGCGCGACAACCTCGATGCGATTGCGCTTTCCGCGAAACTTACCGACGAAGGCCGACGGCCCACACCTGACGAACAGGCACGGCTCGCCCGGTTCACGGGCTTTGGCGCTTCAGATCTCGCCAACACCGTTTTTCGTCGTCCTGGTGAGGACGCATTCCGCAAAGGCTGGGAAGAGATCGGCGGCGATCTGCAGGATGCTGTGAGCGAAGCGGAATATGCCTCGCTCACCCGCTGCACCCAATATGCGCATTTTACGCCCGAGTTCATTGTCAAAGCGATCTGGGGCGGCCTGCGTCGCATGGGATGGCGGGGCGGGCGCGTGCTCGAACCAGGGATCGGAACCGGTCTGTTTCCATCCCTGATGCCTGAACAGGTCCGGGATGCTTCCTTCATGACCGGTGTCGAACTTGATCCGGTGACTGCGCGGATTGCACGCTTGCTTCATCCGGCTGCCCGGATCATTGAGGGCGATTTTGCGCAAGTCGATCTGCCCGCCCGTTTCGATCTTGCGATTGGCAATCCGCCATTCTCCGACAGAACCGTTCGTTCGGACAGAGATTACCGCGCCTTGAAGCTCCGGCTGCACGACTACTTCATTGCCCGGTCCATCGATCTTCTCAAACCCGGCGCACTCGCGGCTTTTGTCACAAGTTCGGGAACGATGGACAAGATTGACCCGACCGCCCGCGCGCATATCGCTGAATCCGCCGATCTCGTCGCTGCAATCCGCCTTCCCGAAGGCAGTTTCAAGAGGGACGCGGGCACGGATGTCGTCGTCGATATTCTTTTTTTCCGAAAGCGCAAACCGGGGCAGGCCAAAGGTGACGTTGATTGGCTTGATCTTGCGGAAGTCGTTCCGGCCAATGAGGATAGCGAAGCCATTCAGGTCAATCACTGGTTCGCCAATCATCCGGAATATGTTCTCGGCCATCATGCAACGGCGTCCGGCCCGCATGGGGAGGCCTACACCTGCTTGCCACGGGACGGCGAGGAGATTGAAGCCGCACTCGCGCAGGCCATCCAAACGCTTCCGAGCGACATCTACGATGGCGAACCAGACATGATCGACCTTAATCTTGAACTGGGTGATACCGTTGTCGCCATTGATCGCCCCAATGATGCGCATGTGCGTGAGGGGAGCTTCTTCATTGATGACAAGCATGGCCTGATGCAGGTGATCGAGGCAAATCCGGTTCCGATCACCATCCGCAAGGGCCGCTCGAGCGATGGTTTCACAGAGAAACAGGCCCGAATGGTGAGAAAGCTCATCCCGGTCCGTGATGCGGTGAGGGCCGTCCTCAAAGCTCAGGAAACCGATCAGCCGTGGAAACAGTTACAGGTAAAGTTGCGGATCGAATGGTCGAGCTTTGTCCGCGATTTTGGCCCGATCAATCACACCAAGGTCTCGATTACGGAAAATCCAGAGACAGGTGAAACACGGGAAAATCATCGCCGCCCCAACCTCCAGCCGTTTCTGGACGATCCCGATTGCTGGCTGGTCGCCTCCATCGAGAATTACGATCTCGACACCGACACGGCCAAGCCCGGTCCCATCTTCACCGAACGCGTGATTGCACCGCCATCACCGCCCGTCATTACCAGTCCGATGGACGCCTTGGCGGTCGTCCTGAATGAACGCGGTTTCGTTGATGTCGAGCACATCGCCGAACTTCTCCATCAGGACACCGGACAAGTTATCGCAGCTCTTGGCAGCGCAATCTACCAGGACCCTTCTGACGGCTCGTGGCAGACCGCTGACGCCTATCTCTCAGGTGCGGTTCGCAGGAAGCTGGAGATCGCAGAAGCAGCCGCGGCATTGGATCCTGTCTACGAGCGGAATGTCAAAGCACTTGAAGGTGTCCAGCCTGCCGACCTGCAGCCGTCCGAGATTACGGCGCGACTGGGTGCTCCATGGATCCCGGCTGACGATGTCGTTGCCTTCGTCAAGGAGACGATGAATGCCGATATTCGGATCCGCCACATGCCGGAACTGGCATCCTGGACCATCGATGCCCGTCAGCTCGGCTACCGTGCTGAGGGCACGTCGGTTTGGGGAACGAAACGACGGCATGCCGGTGAGTTGATCGCTGACGCGCTCAACAGCCGCATTCCGCAGATCTTCGACACGGTCAAGGAAGGTGACAGCGAGCGTCGCGTTCTCAACGTGATCGATACCGAAGCGGCCAAGGAAAAGCTCACCAAGATCAAGGAAGCGTTTCAGAACTGGGTCTGGACCGACCCTGATCGCACCGACCGGCTGGCCCGACTTTACAATGACCGCTTCAACAACCTGGCCCCCCGAGCTTTTAACGGGGACCATCTCAATCTTCCAGGCGCCTCGGGCGCCTTTTCGCTCTATGGACACCAGAAACGCGGTATCTGGCGGATCATCTCATCCGGGGCAACCTATCTTGCCCATGCGGTTGGTGCCGGCAAGACCATGACGATGGCCGCTGCCATCATGGAACAGCGCCGTCTTGGTTTGATCTCCAAGGCCATGCTCGTTGTCCCGGGACATTGCCTCGCGCAAGCAGCACGTGAGTTTCTGGCGCTTTATCCAAATGCCCGCATCCTCGTAGCGGACGAGACCAACTTTACCAAAGACAAACGTCACAGGTTCTTGTCACGCGCAGCAACCGCGACATGGGACGCGATCATCATCACGCATTCAGCGTTCAAGTTCATCGCAGTGCCTTCCGCGTTCGAACAGGAAATGATTGCTGATGAACTCTCGCTCTACGAAGACATGCTCTTGCGGGTTGACGATGACGACCGCGTCTCGCGCAAGCGCCTTGAGCGTTTGAAAGAAGGGTTGAATGATCGCCTGCAGGCGCTCAAATCACGCAAGGACGACCTCCTGACAATCGCCGAAATCGGGATTGACCAGATTATTGTCGATGAGGCGCAGGAGTTCCGGAAACTCTCCTTTGCGACCAATATGTCCACACTCAAGGGCGTTGATCCGAATGGATCGCAGCGTGCATGGGACCTCTACGTCAAATCCCGCTTTGTCGATCAGAAGAACCCCGGCCGCGCACTTGTTCTGGCGTCGGGTACACCGATCACCAACACGCTTGGCGAGATGTTCTCGGTTCAGCGCTTCCTTGGCTTTGCAGCCTTGCAGGAACGCGGGCTTCATGAATTTGACGCCTGGGCGTCGACCTTTGGTGATGTGGCAACCGAACTGGAGCTTCAGCCATCGGGCAAATACAAGCCAGTATCGCGCTTTGCGACCTTTGTGAATGTGCCGGAACTGATTGCCATGTTCCGTTCATTTGCTGACGTCGTTCTCCCAACTGATCTGCGCGATTATGTGAAGGTCCCTGCATTGGCCACGGGCCAGCGGCAAATCATGACAGCTGTGCCGTCATCTGCGTTCGGTGATTACCAAAGGTATCTTGGCGCACGTATCACAGAGATTGAGAAGCGCGAGGGACCGACCAAGCCGGGTGACGATATCCTTCTCTCGGTTATTACCGATGGCCGCCATGCCGCGATTGATCTTCGATTGGTCGAGCCGGAAAGCGAGAATGAGCCGGACAATAAACTGAACCTTCTGATCTCGAATGCCTTCCGCATCTGGAAGGAAACGGCTGACAACGTTTACTTGCAGAAAGACGGCAATCCGTTCGAATTGCCCGGTGCGGCGCAGATGATCTTTTCCGATCTCGGAACGATCAATGTGGAGAAAACACGCGGGTTTTCCGCCTATCGCTGGATCCGCAACGAGCTCATCCGGCTTGGCGTTCCGCCGGAGCAAATCGCCTTCATGCAGGACTTCAAGAAGTCGGAAGCCAAGCAACGCTTGTTCGGCGACGTCAATGCGGGCCGCGTTCGCTTCCTGATTGGCAGCTCCGAGACGATGGGCACGGGCGTCAACGCCCAGCTTCGCCTGAAGGCGCTCCATCATCTGGACGTCCCCTGGCTTCCATCCCAGATCGAACAGCGCGAGGGGCGCATTGAACGGCAGGGCAACCAGCATGACGAGATCGACATTTTCGCCTATGCAACGGAAGGATCGCTGGATGCGCAGATGTGGCAGAACAACGAGCGAAAGGCTCGTTTCATTGCCGCAGCCCTTTCAGGCGACACATCCGTTCGTCGTCTTGAAGATCTCGGGGAGGGCCAAGCCAACCAGTTCGCGATGGCCAAGGCCATTGCCTCCGGCGATGAGCGCCTGATGGAAAAAGCAGGCCTTGAGGCCGACATTGCCCGCCTCGAACGGCTTCGCGCCGCGCATCATGACGATCTCTTTGCGGTGAGGCGGCAATTGGCCAATGCTAGGCGCGACATCGATCATGCGAAACGGCGTATCGGTCACATTGACACTGATATTGCCAAACGCATCGAGACCCGTGGTGAATCCTTCTCCATGACCGTCAAGGGCAAGGTCTTTCAGGAAAGAAAGGACGCTGGCCGCGCGCTGATGAAGGAAATCCTGACGCTGGTACAGCTCCAGCAGGAATGCGATGCCATAATCGGTCAGATCGGTGGATTTGATCTTGTTTTCGATGGCCAGCGGCTCGGTCAGGACGATTTCCGCTATGAGGTCATCCTTGCCCGTACCGAGCTTGATCAGGAAGTCGACATTGCGCTTACGGTCACACCCCTCGGCGTCGTCTCGCGGCTCGAACATGCACTGTCCGAATTCGAAGACGAGCGCGCGCAATACCGTCTCAGGCTCGAAGATGGCGAGCGGCGGCTTGCCTCCTACCAATCCCGCGAAGGTGGCGAGTTCGGGTTCGAATCCGAGCTTTCGGAGAAACGCGCGAAGCTCGCCAAGATCGAAGAAAGCCTTGCCGCAGACGTGATCGAGGAGGCCAACAGTGTCGCAGCTTGATATCCGCTCACTGATCAGTCTTCCCTATTCACGGTGCGACCGGCCTTGCGGCGCTGTGCTTCCATGATCCCCTTGCGCAGGGCTTCGAAGAGCGTTTTTGGCAACATGCCGTAATCGTAACGGCCGTCAGGTTTTGGGCGAAGGTCATATCCCGGCCAAAGGAAATCGTTGAGTTCGTCGAAACGGAGCCAATGCCGCCCGTCATCAAGTCCAAGGTCGCGACAGATCTTCGCCGGGATTTCGAGCGACGTCTCAGGATCGATGGGTGGGCTGTGGGTGATCGGAGCGACGATCGTCCGAATTTGTCCCCGTTCACCTCGGGGCACAGCAACGACAATGGCGCAGGGCCTGTCTTTTGACCCTTCGATGGAACCTCGTCGCTGTTCTGAACTCCAAAGAAAGCTGTATCGTATGACCAGACCAGGCTTCGGTACGGGAATGCTCACTTGGGCTCAACGTCGTATTCAGCGGCCTCGATATCGGCAAGCGTCTGTTCGTCCAGTTCACCGACCTTCAAAACTTTGCGCTCGCGGCGTTTGAGTTCGTCGAAATGTTCAAGTTCCGCCGCTGAAAGATAAGCGCCGACAACCCGGCCATGGCTCGTCACATTGATGACCCCGGCCGAAATCGCCTCGTCCTGATATTTTCCGAAATTCCGGGAGAAGTCGCTTGCTGCAACAGTTCGCATAGCCTGGTTCCCTAAAGGATTAAGTTTAGCGTAATTTACGTAATTTGCGCAAAATCGTCAACCGTGATGATTGCTGGTTCAGATGCTCGACTGTTCATACCAACCCGAAATGCGGAAAAGAAGAAGGGAGAAGAAAAAGCCGGAACCGGTCGCAGATCGGTCGGTTCCGGTGACGCTTGCGCTCAACCGCGGGCCTCGGCACTCCCGGCCCGTCGTTCTTCGCAGGGCTTTTGAAGCCCCGCTCGCCCGGCCAGGCAGGGATGCTCGTCCGCAGTTGCACCGGCCCGCCCGCTCAGCGGTCCGGGGGATGTCTTGAAGAAAAAGACAATCAAGAGGATCTGGCAGGGTGCCGGGTCCTCCATCACCTTCAAAGGAGCTTCCCATGCATATCATGAAAATCGATCCACGCGCGCTGAAGGATAATCCCGACGACGCCCGCCGCTCGAAATCAAACCCGCAGGCCGATGCGCTGATGCTGGCGACCATCAAGGCCGTGGGCATTATCCAGCCGCCTGTTGTTTCTCAGGAAACCGATGGTGGTAACGGCTTCATCGTCCAGGCCGGCCACCGCCGCACGAAAGGTGCCATCGCCGCCGAGCTCGAAGAAATCGAGGTCATTGTGCAAGACCCGGCCGATGATGGTGGTGCCATGCGCTCCATGGTCGAAAACATCGCTCGTGAACCGCTCAACCCCGTTGATCAGTGGCGGGCCATTGAACGCCTCGTCGCACTCGGTTGGACGGAGGAGGGGATCGGTGCGGCGTTGTCGCTTCCCGTGCGCCAGATCAAGAAGCTCCGGCTTCTTGCCAATGTGCTTCCCGCCATGCTCGATCAGATGGCGAAGGGCGACATGCCAGACGAGCGGCAGCTTCGCACCATCGCTTCAGCCTCCATCGATGAGCAGAAGGAAGTCTGGAAGGCCCACAAACCGAAAAAGAACGAGACGACCCCGTGGTGGTCGGTTGCCAATGGTCTTTCCAAGACCCGCATGTTTGCCCGCGACGCGAGCTTCGACGACGAACTGGCCAAGGCCTATGGCATTGCCTGGGTCGAAGATCTCTTCGCGCCAGCCGACCAGGACAGCCGTTACACGACCGATGTCGAAGCCTTTCTTGGCGCCCAGCAGGAATGGATGAGCAACAATCTGCCCAAGAATGGCATCATCACCGAGCTCAGCACATGGAATGGACCGGAATTGCCCAAGAAGGCAGAGCACGTCTATGGCAAGCCGAAGAAGTCCGATTGCACGGCCATGTATCTCGACCGTGACGGCAAGGTCCAGTCGGTTGTCTACCGGATGCCCGAGCCAAAAGCAGCCACAGGCAAGACAGATGAGGGCGCCCCGGTCGCCTCCGCGCCACGCCCGGACGTCACGCAAAAGGGCCAGGACATGATCGGCGATTTCCGTACCGACGCTCTTCACGAAGCGCTCGGACGTGCGCCCATCGAGGACGATACGCTGATGGCGCTCCTCGTCATGGCCTTTGCGAGCCAGAATGTCCGGGTCGACACGGGCACGAGCAGCGTCAGTTACTTCCACAGCAGGATTGCACCCCTTGCGGCTTCAATCGTCGATGAAAACGGGCAGCTTGCCTTTGACAAGGATGCGCTCAGGGTTATCGCCCGCTCAATTCTGATCGAGGTGCTTTCGTGCCGCCGCAACATGTCGAACAGCGGCATTATCTCGAGGATCGCAGGCACGGTGGTCGGAGCCGACAACTACTTGCCCAATATGGGAAGCGAGGAGTTCCTCAATTGCCTGTCGCGAAAGGCGCTTGAGGCGGCTTGCACCGACACGTCCGTTCAGCCGCGCAACAAGGTTCGCGATACCCGTTCCGCTCTGGTCGAACACTTCAAGGACGAGCGCTTTGTCCACGTATCAGCGCTGTTCGCGCCCGAGGCAAACGAGATCGCCGACTGGAAGGCTCGCAACGAGATCGTCGAGGAAGACGACGTTGAAGAAACCGAGGATCACGATGATGCGCCGGATCTCGGCGGGGCTGATCCGGATGCCGTTTCTGAAGGTTTCCGCGAAGCTGCCGAATAGCAGCGCCTTTGCCCGACTGAACACCAAACGCCGCCGGCACGCTCCGGCGGCGTTTTAACATTCCAACGAGCGAAAGGAAAAACCAATGTCCGCTCAAAATATCTTCGATCATGTCCCCCTTGGCGCAATTGTGCGCTTTACTGACGGAACACCTCAGCCGCCGAAACATCACACGAACAAGCTGCGGGTCTGGAAACGCAGCAACGACATCGGACGGCTGACGCGCAAGACACCCGCATACACGATGGGTAAAACCACCATGAGCGCGTCGATCACCTTGCATATGGGCGATATGGGCAACGGCCAGACACCGATGATCAGGATCTACCAGACGATGCCCACCACGAGCCGTCTGGAATTTTCCATTGTGAAGCTTCCAAAACCCGGCGAGGTCCTGATCTTCGATAAGCCAGGTGAGCAGGGTGAGTTCGTTCATCTCGCCGCATCACGCGCTGACGCCGAAGAGTGGCTGTCACAGCACGGATACCCGGATGCGGTTCTCGAAGAGGTGACAGACGAATTGCTTGCCGGTTGTGTCGACGAGGTCGCGGCATGACCGAGGATCATCCCACTGAGGACAATCAGGAGATCGCCGTTCAGGCGATCTTCGAGAAAACAGTCGAGGGGCATTTGTGTGCCCGGGTCGGTGACACGGCCTTTGCCATGCTTCCGACAGCCGGAGGCGCGTTCTATCTCGCTCTGGCGCTCTATTCGAAACAACCAGACCGGCAGCTCAGAAGGGACGATTTCTTTGGGCATGAAGGTCGCGTTGTCGATGAGGTGGAATTCCGGTCCTTGATTGACGAGAGGATGGTCAACCAGAGCGAACTGGATGTCCTTGGCCGCCGGTCAGTCTCCTCGCAAATGTCTACGCCTTGGGGATCCTCTCAAGGCAGCACGGTGTTCGGTGAGGGTGTCACCAGGCATCACACTGCCGGCCATGGTGGGTTTCACCTGTCTCACGACTGGATTATCAAGGTCGACAGCCGTCTACGCAATTCCCGCGGCTGGTATGAAGAAGATGTCGAATGGGCCATCGTTGCAATCACCCTCCCGGACCTGTTCACCTCTCTCGAACGCCGTGAAGCCGAACGGACCACGAGAGACTGGTTGCCCGATGCCTGGGAGAGGATTTCGGCCGAAACGATTGCGCCGGGCGCTTCTTACAAGAAAGATCAGGCGGCATTCCACAAGACCCACGCGAATGACTGGATCGTTACGTCGGCAATCACGTCTCAGCAAAATCCGGGTTACGTTGAAACCATCGCTTCACGCGGTGGCAAATACGAGCGGGATGTCGAGCAGCGTCGTTTTCTCATCCCGTCCGGAGAGTACAGCCAAGGCCGTTTCGGCTTTGTCGTCGATACTTCGCGGCATGAAACCTACGATGGTCCCTCGAGCTTCATCGGTTGGGAGAACTGACGATGGGCGCGTCTAAAGGTCCTCAAGGCACGTTGCTGATCCAAAAAATGGTTGATGCGCGGGAGGAAACCGACCGTCATATCCGGATCATTGAACGGCAGATATCGGCTCGTGCTGAACGAATGCGGATGAAACCCTTCTCGATGAAAACATCGGGCAGGTCCGGTTTGAACGACGCCAGGAACTCGATGCTCTGATTCGCAAGCGTCGGCGTCAGGACCGCGCCATCGAAACCCTCGAACGAATAGCCGGAGCTACTGCCATAGATGGCACCCGGCCGACAAACCCTTAAAGGACCAAAGCCATGACCAAGCCAGACGACTATATTGCTGGCCACTATACCGCGGCCGCCACTGTGAAGAGCACACGGCGCGACCTCTTTTTCCTTGGACCGCAAAACGCCCGGCTGATTGCAACGCTCGTCTCCGGTTCTGCAACAAAGATCGCGCAATTCGACACCGACTGTGAGCGGATTGTCAAAGCGTTGGCGCTCCTTGACGCGTCCGAGGCTGGACATGCGAAGGCAGAGGGGGAGGGTGGCAATCTCGATAATCAATAACGGGGACCCTCTCTGCCGGAGAAGTGGTCGGTACGCGGGGCAAGGCGGATATCGATCGGGCATTGCGATACTGCTGGCTTTGGAAAAGTCCCGCGTGATGGCCAGGTCTCTTCCCGTTCGAGCAAACCGTCTACATCAAACTCTTGGCAGTCCCTCACTTCGGTTGTGGTCGCTGGTCCTAAACCAGCGGTCGGTTGGATCAAGGCCGCTTCGCGCCGTAAACGGCCGAAACCGCCGGCCTCGCCAAACCAGCCGTTCGGGACTGCGCAGGGCTGAAGTCACTGCTTGCCCGCAAGGCTGGTTCGCTCGCCCTTGGCGTTCTCGGACCCTGAACCGCCCTTTCCCCGCCGGTTTTTTGAGGACAGCGTCCGAAGGAGGGCTTGCCAAGAGCAGGCCTGAGCCTTCGGAAGTTCGAAACGAAAGGATATTCCCATGGCCAACCAGTCACGCTCCACAAAAGTCGTCCCGCTGCGCAAGGCAGCCTCCCTCGAAATGGTCCGCCACACTTGCCCCGATAGCGCCCAGTGCAACAAGATCTCGGAGAGTTTCGGGCTCCCCGTTATTGACGGTGACGGCATCCGCGACCTTCACCACCAGATGCTCCTCGACATGGCCGACAGCCTCAAAGACGGTCTCGCAGACCGCGCCATGCAAATCCATCTCCAGCGCATCGTCGGTTCCTTCGTCGGTTCTGCCCATGGTGCGGGCCAGTTCTACAGCCGCGCGGTGACTGAGGCCCGTGACGCCACGGCCAAGGGCTCAAACGATCTACGCGACGAGGATGTCGAAGGTCCCGTCGGTTTCGACGGTGCTGGCCAGCGCAAGCGTGAATTCGCGGCGGACATGGGCCTTCAAGCTTACTCTCTCAGATGTGCAGCCGAGGGTGTCGTCTCAGCCTATGAGCACGTCATCGGCGAGCCATGGAAGCCCTTCCAGCGACCGGTCGAAAATCCCGGCCAGAGCGTTGATCGCAAGGCCGCAGAGATGCAAATGGCGGCATTTGGTTGAACGAACCAGGCGGGGCTTTGGCTCCGCCAATTTCTTTTTGTCAAACAGTGGCAGCTATGCGCTTTCATTTCGGACGTTCAGCCAGCCGGGCGTGAACCTCGAAAGCTGCCGTTTGCGGAAACATTGCATGGTGCTCAGACACCAAAGGATTTGAGAATGGGGCATGGGCCCTTCTTGCTTGCCGCACACTCACCCACGAGATGTTCAAGTGATGACCGGACGGCTTGTAGTTCGGCAATCTTTTCATCGAGGTTATGAAGGCGTTCTGCGGCGAGTTCACGGACAGTGACTCGGTCCTCGCCGGAATCAAGCATCAGAAGCCTGCGGATTTCTTCAAGCGTAAAACCGGCGGTCTGCGCCTTTTTGATGAACCGCAGTTGCCGGACATCTTCGCTGCCATATCGGCGAATGCCTTCAACGCGCTTGGGTGTGCTGAGCAAACCCTTCCGCTGATAAAAACGGATGGTTTCAACCCCGACATTGGCGGTGGCCGCAAATTTTCCAATTGTGAGGTCTTCCATCTATTGACTCCGTACCACGG
>NZ_JBNKYW010000157.1:0-9217 GCF_050301095.1 Roseibium sp. | reverse complement strand
CCGAGGACGCAGCCATTCTGGCGCAGCTGGTCAACGACGCCGGAGAGGGACTTCCCCTGCATCTCTGGGAAAAAATCGCAACCGCTGGACAATCGGGCTGGGACGTTGGCAAGGAACGCGCGGCCCGTGAAGAGGGAAGTTTTTCCTACAGGAATGCCAAGGTCATCGAATTCGGGGGAAAAGCGGCCGGCACACTGATCGATTACGGGATCCCGGACGATCCGGAACCGGTGCCGCCGGACATGCCCGCCATGTTCGTTCCATTGCAGGAGCTGGAAAACCTTGCACCCGGCACCTGGTACGTCAACGTAGTGGCCGTCTTGCCGCAGTATCGCGGTCTGGGACTGGGGTCACATCTGCTGGCTTTTGCCGAAGCAACCGCCACGCAGCTCGGCAAGAGCGGCATGAGCCTGATCGTCGCCGACAACAATACTGGAGCGCGACGGTTATACGAGCGGCAGGGCTATGCGCAAACCGGCAGCCGCCCAATCGTGAAAGACGACTGGAAAACGGAGGGCAGGAACTGGATCCTCATGACCAAACCGATCTGAATGACCCCGCGGCCCAAGGGAAATGACAATTCTCGGTGGTTTTTCTGGCGTCCGCCCCAAACCCCTGATAAAGCCGCAGCATGGCAAACGACCCAGCTCTATCCCTTGAAGATTTTGTCGCCGCTCTGCCGGAGCGCAGCCGCCTGATCGGGCTCGACCTCGGCACCAAGACCATCGGTCTGGCGCTTTCAGATATCGGCCGCGGCATCGCCTCGCCGATGGCCACAATCCGGCGCAAGAAATTCACGCTCGATGCCGAACAGCTCCTGGAAGTCTGCGCCAAACAGGGTGTAGGCGGTATCGTCATGGGATTGCCGCTCAACATGGACGGCAGCGAAGGCCCGCGTGCGCAGGCAACTCGAGCCTTCGTGCGCAATCTCGCCCAGAAGACCGATCTGCCAATGACCTATTGGGACGAACGTCTGTCGACGGCAGCTGTCACCCGCACGCTGCTTGAAGCCGATTCCAGCCGGGCCAAGCGGGCCGAAGTTGTCGACAAGATGGCGGCAGCCTTTATTCTGCAGGGCTTTCTGGACCGACTCGGATTTATGGGCTTAGATAGCTAACATCGATTGCGTGCTCACCGCTCCAGTGCTTTCCCCCGCCCGGTGACGTGCAACCCCCTCGGTTTCAAAAAAGTCCTTCCATGCTGACGACCCTTGCCGCCCTGATGCCGGTTATCCTTGTGATCGCCTCCGGCTACCTGATTGCCCGTACCGGACTGATTACGGGGGAGCAATGGCGCGGCGTGGAACGACTGGCGTATTACGTGCTGTTTCCGGCCGTGCTGTTCCGGACGATTTCCCAGGCGGATTTCTCAAGTTTTCCGACCCTGAACATGGGTGGCGCGCTGCTTGCCGGCATCTTTGTCATGGCTGTGCTGCTCTTGGGCCTGCGCACTGCCATCGAGCGCCTCTGGGGCATTGAGGCGCCGCGCTTCACTTCGATCTTTCAGGGAACCTTGCGCTGGAACGCCATGATCGCACTGGCCATTGCCGACAATGTCGCGGGCGAAACCGGACTGGCGATGCTTGCGGTCGCCATGGTGTTCATGATCCCGGTCCTCAACATCGCAAGCATATTGGTCCTGTCCCATTATGCCAGTGGCACGAACCCGAGCGGCGCCAAGATCCTGAAGGATCTCTATACCAACCCGTTCATCATTTCGATCGGGGCCGGTGTTCTCCTGAACGTAAGCGGCCTAGCCATGCCGATGGTCGTCGAAGACACACTGGAGATCTTTGCAAGGGCCGCTCTGCCGATCGGCATCATCTGCGTCGGTGCGGGGCTCGATCTCGGCTCGCTGCGCCGGCCGGGACCGGCGTTGACGATGGGCACGTTTGTCCGGCCTGTATTCATGCCGCTTCTGACTTACGGCTTTGCCATGCTCTTCGGCGTCACCGGACCGGCACTGACAGTCGTCATCATTGCCAGCTCCGTGCCCTGTGCAAGCAACTCCTACCTGCTTGCCCGCCAGATGGGCGGCGATGCGAAGCTCATGGCGGAAATCATCACACTGCAGACACTGACGGCGACACTGACAATTCCACTCGCTCTGCTGCTCTTCGCATGACGATTTCTGGCAACAGCATTTTTGTCCAATCGTACAAATATTTAGCAGGCGTGTGGACAGCGGGCATGAGCTGATTTCCTGACTTGTGGCAGGCGCCGATTCCTCCTATAGGAATATTCTCGATGACCCCGACAGAAACCCATCGAGACACCCCTTTTCCCCATCGCCATTTGCTGGGCATAGAGGGGCTTCACCCCCATGAAATTCTGGGCCTTTTGGACCGTGCCGAGGAAGCCGTAGAGGTTTCCCGCCAGATCCACAAACGCAGACTGGTTCTGCAGGGCCGGACCCAGATCAACCTCTTTTTCGAAAATTCCACCCGTACCCAAAGCTCATTCGAGCTGGCCGGCAAACGGCTCGGGGCGGATGTGATGAACATGGCCGTCTCCCAATCCTCGGTAAAAAAGGGCGAGACGCTGATCGACACGGCGGCAACCCTGAATGCGATGCATCCCGATCTGCTTGTGGTGCGCCACCACGCCGCCGGTGCGGTGCATCTGCTCGCCCGCAAGGTCGGCTGCTCGGTGGTCAATGCCGGCGACGGACCGCACGAGCATCCGACGCAGGCGCTGCTCGATGCGCTGACCATCCGGCGCCACAAGGGCAAGATCGCCCGGCTGACAGTCGCTATCTGTGGCGACATTGCCCATTCGCGGGTTGCCCGTTCCAATATCATCCTTTTGAATGCGCTCGGCGCCCGTGTGCGCGTCGTGGCCCCCTCAACGCTTTTGCCGTCCGGCATTGCGAAGATGGGCGTGGAACCTTTCACCAGCATGAAGGATGGTCTGGCCGGCGCGGATATCGTGATGATGCTGCGCCTGCAGCGCGAGCGCATGAACGGCGCCTTCGTGCCTTCGGTCCGCGAGTACTATCGCTACTACGGCCTCGATGCGGAAAAGCTCTCCTTTGCCAAGGAAGACGCGCTTGTCATGCATCCGGGGCCCATGAACCGCGGTGTCGAGATCGATCCGTCCATCGCCGACGGCCCGCAGAGCCTGATCCGCGAGCAGGTGGAAATGGGCGTTGCCGTGCGCATGGCCGTGCTCGAAGCACTCGCCGCCAACCTGCCGAACAACTAGAGGATTTTCATCGTGGCTCTCGACACACCAAAACCTCTGGTTCTTTCCAACGCCAGAGTGATCGACCCGGCGCGCGAACTGGATGCGCCGGGCTCCGTCATCATTGCAGACGGCACCATCCTGGCTGCAGGGCCGGAAGCGGCCAATCAGGGCGCGCCCTACGGCGCGGACATTGTCGACTGCAAGGGTGCAATTGCCTGCCCCGGCCTGATCGACATGTGCGTCTCGGTCGGCGAACCCGGCGCGGAGCACCGGGAAACCCTGGCCAGCGCGTCGGACGCAGCCGCCTCCGGCGGCATCACCACCATCTGTACGATGCCGGACACGGACCCGGTCATCGACGACCCCGCACTGGTGGATTTCATCCTGCGCCGGGCGCGCGACACGGCCAGTGTCAACGTCCTTCCCCTCGCCGCCCTCACCAAGGGCCTCAGGGGCGAGGAAATGGCCGAAATCGGGCTATTGAAGGAAGCCGGTGCCGTCGCCTTCACCAATGGCCACCGCTCCGTCAAGAACGCCCAGGTCATGCGCCGCATGATGACCTATGCGCGCGATTTCGATGCGCTCGTCATCCATCACACCGAAGATCCGGATCTTGCGGGCGGTGTCATGAATGCGGGGCTCAATGCCAGCTGGAAGGGCCTTTCCGGCGTGCCGCGCGAAGCCGAGATCATCATGCTGGAACGGGATCTGCGTCTGGTCGGCATGTCAAAAAGCAGATATCACGCGAACCTGATCTCGACGTCCGACAGCGCCGACGTGATCCGGGTCGGCAAGTCCCGCGGCCTCGACATCACGGCCGGGATTTCGATCAACCACCTCACCCACAACGAGAACGACATCGGCGCCTATCGCACCTTCTTCAAGATGTCGCCGCCCCTTCGGGACGAGGACGACCGGCAGGCGATGATTGCGGCTGTTGCCGATGGCACCATCGATATCATCTGCTCCAACCACGACCCTCAGGATGTCGAAACCAAACGGCACCCGTGGGCGGAAGCCGAAGACGGAGCGATCGGACTGGAAACGCTGCTGGCGGCGGCTCTCCGGCTGTACCATTCCGAACAGGTTGACCTGGTGACACTTCTGGGCGCCATGACCTGCCGTCCGGCGGACAGGCTGGGACTGGAAACCGGACGCCTGGCCAAGGGGGCCCCGGCAGATATCACCGTGTTCGACCCCGACCGTCCCTGGGTTCTGGAAAAGAGCGCCATCCGCTCGCGTTCGAAGAATTCGCCCTTCGAAGACGCGAGGTTCTCCGGCCGCGTTCTGAGGACCGTGGTCGCGGGCAGGACGGTTTACAGTTACAACTGATATTTCGGACCTTTCGGGCGCATCGCACCGATTTTTGTCACTTTGGCAGGCCATCCCGCTTCGCGCCACAATTCTCGTCAAGTCTGACCGGAATTTGAAATTGAGCGGATGGTTTCGATGCGCCTGACTGCCCTATTGCTTCTGACTGCCGCCGTGCTCGCCTCTCCGGCGGCCGCCTCGGATCTCTATTTGAAATACAAGCTTTACGCCGTTGGCCTGCCGATCGGATCGGGTGTCTTGTCGGTGGATGTCGGTCAAGAGGCCTATTCCATCAAGGGCGACGGCCGGACCGCTGCCTTCGGCCGCCTGATTTCCGACGGCAAGGGAACCGTCCAGGTGAGCGGCGGGGTCGGAAATGGCGGCCCGGCGCCGGAACGATATGATTTCAAAATGACCAGCGAGGACGAAAACGGGACGATCTCGATGGAAATGAAGGCCGGAAAGGTCGGCAAGGTTGCCGTCAATCCGCCCCAGAACCGGATGAAGGAACGGATCAAGGTCACCACGGAACACAAGAAGGGCGTGCTCGACCCGTTGACCGCGGCCCTGATTCCGGCCCCGAAGGGACTGGTGCCGGAAAGCTGCAACCGAACACTGAAGCTCTTCGACGGCAAGGAGCGTTATAACGTACACCTGACCTACAAGTCCCGCCGCAAGGCGAAGACGTCGGACGGGCGTTTCAAAGGCGATGTACTGGTCTGCGGCGCACGCTACGAGCCGGTGTCCGGACACCGTCCCCGCCGCAAGTCCATTCAGGAACTTGCCAGCAACACATCGCTGGAAGTCTGGCTGGCCCCGGTCGGCAACCGGCCCTATCTGTTTCCCCTGCGCGCCAGCATGAAAGCTCCCTTCGGTTCGCTGGTAATCCAGGCGGAGAAGTACAAATTATCGAATTAGCCGTTCTCCTCCGAAAATCCACGCCCCTGTAACTGAACATCTTTTCGGTGCCACAGACTTGATCCGGCCTTCCATGCGGTTAAATTGCAGGAACTGTTCCCGACGCGCTTGAGCTGGAGACTGCCGCGTGCCTGACCCGATCAGCTGGGCCTTTGCCTGGCCTTACTACCTCGCAGCCCTGGCCTTTGGCTATCTGCTCGGCTCCATTCCCTTCGGGCTGCTCTTCACCCGCATGGCCGGGCTCGGCGATATCCGGAACATCGGCTCCGGCAACATCGGCACCACCAACGTGCTGCGCACCGGCAGAAAGTCACTTGCCGCCGCCACCCTGCTCGGCGATGGACTGAAAGGAACGTTTGCGGTTCTGATCGTCGGGTACCTCTACGGGCAGGAAATGGCCCTGATTGCAGGGCTTGGCGCATTTCTCGGCCATCTTTTTCCGGTCTGGCTCAAATTCAGGGGCGGCAAGGGCGTCGCCACCTTCCTCGGCATATTGCTCGGGCTCTACTGGCCCATGTTCATCGTGGCGGCAGGAATCTGGATCGGCATGGCGTTTGTCTTCCGCTATTCCTCGCTTTCCGCGCTGACCGCGAGCCTGGCCACGCCCATCCTGCTCTATGTGCTGTTCCACAAATACCAAATGGCGGAAATGTTCGTGCTGCTTGCCATCCTGCTGTGGGCAAAGCATCACGAGAATATCGCACGCCTCTTGAGCGGCAAGGAAAGCAAGATCGGCTCCAAGGCCAAGGCGGCGCCTGAACCGGACGGCGGAGGCGCGTGAGCGGCCCGGCGGATCATAAAACCCTGCGCCTTTCCGAGGCCCAGCGGCTTGCGTGGTTGCGTTTAATACGCTCTGAGAATATCGGCCCAGCCACCTTCTTTGAGCTCCTGAACCATACTGGCTCTGCCGATCGGGCGCTCGAGTTCCTTCCGGAACTCTCCCGGCGCGGTGGCCGGAAAACCTACCGGATCTGCCCCATGGAAGACGCGGAGGTGGAACTGGCGGCGCATGAAAGAAAGGGCGCAAGGCTGGTTGCCCTCGGAGAGGCGGATTATCCGCCGCACCTGCGCCACATCGACGGCCCGCCGCCGCTCCTGTCCGTCTTGGGCGGACCGGCACCTGCCGCATCGAAAACACTGGGGATCGTCGGAGCCCGCAATGCGTCTCTCTCCGGCCGGAAGCTGGCCGGAATGTTTGCCCGCGACCTCGGAGCGGAAGGCTTTGTCATCTTTTCCGGCCTCGCGCGCGGCATCGATGCCGCCGCGCATGAAGCCGCCATTGCCACTGGAACCGTTGCCGTCTTTGCCGGTGGCATCGACGTTCTTTATCCGCCCGAGCATGGCCGGCTGCTGGCTGCGATCCTGGAGGCGGGCGGCGCCGCGATCAGTGAAATGCCGCTTGGTCAAAAACCGCGCGGCCGCGACTTTCCACGTCGCAACAGGCTGATTTCCGGCGCCTCACTGGGTGTCGTCGTCATTGAAGCGGCCAGGGCCTCCGGTTCGCTACACACTGCCCGTTATGCGCTCGAACAGAACCGCGAGATCTTTGCCGTTCCCGGTTCTCCACTCGATCCGCGTTCGGAAGGCGCGAACGGTCTGATCCGCCAGGGAGCGATGCTGGTAACGTCGGCTGCGGACGTACTGGAGTCACTTTCCGGCCGTCTTGAACCTGTCTTGCCGTTTCAACAGAAACTTCTGGAAGAAGGCAATGCCTCCCCTTCTCCGCCAGCCGAACCGGACGACCGGTTGCGGCGAAAGGTGCTCTCCGCTCTCGGGCCGGCGCCCGTCGACCTGGACGAACTGATCCGCTTTACCGACGCAGATGCGCGGGAGATCCACGTTATCCTGCTGGAACTCGAACTTGCCGGCCGGATCGAGCGGCACCGGGGCAACAAAATCTCCCAATTGATGTAACCGGAGGATTTTTCTTGAATCCCGGTGGATAACCCCTATCAGGAGCGAACGGGTTGACCCGAGCGCAGCAAAGGTCCATTTGACAGGCGGCGCGCGATCCGTGATCGTCTCCGCCGTTGGAACTTCCAGGATCACCTTCTCTCCCGGGCGGCAACTCCGTCTCCGGCAAAAACATTTGGGTAAGAATGAACGTCGTCATTGTGGAATCGCCGGCGAAAGCCAAGACGATCAACAAATATCTCGGCTCCGATTACACGGTCCTGGCCTCCTACGGCCATGTGCGTGATCTGCCGGCCAAGGACGGGTCGGTGCTGCCGGACGACAATTTTGCCATGAGCTGGCAGGTCGACAGCAAGTCCCAGAAGCGCCTGACGGAAATCGCCAACGCGGTGAAGGAAGCCGACCGCCTCATTCTCGCGACCGACCCCGACCGCGAAGGGGAAGCGATTTCGTGGCACGTGCTTGAAGTGCTCCAGAAGAAGCGCGTCCTGAAAGACAAGCAGGTCGAGCGGGTGGTGTTCAACGCCATTACCAAAAAGGCGATCCTGGAGGCGATGGATAATCCGCGCCAGCTCGATACGCCGCTGGTGGACGCCTATCTTGCACGGCGCGCGCTTGACTATCTCGTCGGCTTCACCCTGTCGCCGGTGCTCTGGCGCAAACTGCCGGGCGCCCGTTCGGCGGGCCGCGTGCAGTCGGTCGCCCTGCGCCTCATCTGCGACCGGGAAATGGAGATCGAGACCTTCAAGCCGCAGGAATACTGGTCGATCTTCGCCAACATGAAGACCCCGGCGGGAGACCTGTTCCAGGCGGGCGTGACCGGGTTCGACGGCAAGAAGATCGGACGCCTCGACATTGGCAACGAAACCGAGGCGACCACCATCAAGACCATGCTGGAAAGCGCCAGCTTCCGGGTCGACAGCGTTGCCTCCAAGCCCGCCAAACGCAATCCGGCCGCCCCTTTCACCACCTCCACCCTGCAGCAGGAAGCCTCGCGCAAGCTCGGCTTTTCGGCGTCGCGCGCCATGCAGGTGGCCCAAAAGCTTTATGAAGGTGTGGCCATCGGCGGCGAGACGTCCGGTCTCATCACCTACATGCGTACCGACGGCGTGCAGATTGCCGGTGAAGCCATTGCCGCGGCCCGCAGTGTCATCGGTCAGGATTTCGGCGACCAATATGTGCCGGAAAAGCCACGGATCTATTCCGCCAAGGCCAAGAACGCCCAGGAAGCGCACGAAGCGATCCGTCCGACGGATCTCTCGCGCCGCCCGAAGGACGTTGCCCGTTTCCTCGATCCCGACCAGGCCAAGCTCTACGAGCTGATCTGGAAACGGACCATGGCGTCCCAAATGGAGTCCGCGGTTCTTGAACGCACGACCATCGAGATCGTCGCGGACGGGTCCGGCAAGCGGGCAAACCTGCGCGCCACCGGTTCGGTCGTACGCTTCGACGGTTTCCTTGCCCTTTACCAGGAAGGGCGTGACGACGACGAGGACGAGAATTCCAAGCGCCTGCCGGCAGTCGATGAAGGCGCGGCCCTGACCGCGGAATCAGTCGACGGCAAGTCCGATGCAATTGAATCCACCCAGCATTTCACCACCCCGCCACCGCGCTATACGGAAGCGAGTTTGGTGAAGAAGATGGAAGAGCTCGGCATCGGCCGGCCGTCCACCTACGCTTCCACGCTGCAGACCTTGCGCGACCGTGAATACGTGGAACTGGAAAAGAAACAGCTTGTCCCGCAAGACAAGGGCCGGATCGTCATCGCCTTCCTGGAAAGCTTCTTCCAGCGTTATGTGGAATTCGACTTCACGGCGAGCCTGGAAGAACAGCTCGACAAGATTTCAGCGGGCGAACTGTCCTGGCTGGACGTCCTGAAGGACTTCTGG
>NZ_JBNKYW010000156.1:0-45922 GCF_050301095.1 Roseibium sp. | reverse complement strand
CTCAACCACTTGCTTCTCGTGCCCTTCGCTTCACCAGGCTTCTATTGCTTGCAGTCACGTGGTCATTTGAGGCCGTTTTGTCTTCGAGGACACGCTCGCCTTCCCTGCCCCGCTGCGCGAGATGATAGCTCCGCGCGTCGGGCGATTGCTTGACCTGCGCCGATCGGCGTAAAGACCAACCGGACTCCTGTCGCGACTAGAAGGTTCAGTGGCAGGAAACCTTTTTGGTACAGGTTGCGGTTTTGGAATAATAGCGCCCTGAGAACCGCAGCCAGTCAGAGGCATGACCGGATTTGACCACCGCCATGCTATGTCCTGCCCGCCGACAAAACACTGCGCTACAAACCGGCCACAAGATTTCTCTTCCGATCGCCTGTCACAGCCCCCTCGCCCACCGTGCAGCTCCGGGTTGCTTCACCGGTGAACCAGGGCCATGGTGAACGCCGCCGCCTCCCGTTACCCTATCAGACCCCGCCACGGCGGGTCTTCGCCACACAGCAGGATCTTGATCAGCGACTGGTGAATCTGGAAAATATCGCTGTCGATAACCCGGTTGACCGTGTTGCTGATATCGTTCGCGAAAGCGCTACGCGAGAGAGCAAAAATCATTGCCGCCAAAAGGTATTTTTGTCCTCGCCCCTCTATGCTGAATGGCTCAGCCAAGTCGATTGACGGTATCTCTAAACAACGCCCATGAAATCTTTCAGCTGTTTCTGACCGCACTCATAAAAACTCGGCCCGAAGTGAAAGGGTGCATCACCGTAAGGATGCCCCTCGCAGGCCTTTAGCACGTTATCCTCATAGTTGATTTCAGATAAATCATGCCGCTCCCTTATGAGGTCATACAGCGATGATAGATGCTTGTTCAATATAATTGCTGATTTATTATTTTCTTTATCAAAATCCTCGTCGCATCTCACAGTATTTATTATGACCTTTGGAGACTTTTCTTTCTTCTTCAGTATTTCAACCAAGTTGAACAAATATTTTTCCAGATCTTTTTTCCTGCCTGCTTCGTAGGGAGCAATTTCGCACCAGTCCTTCGGTATTACATTTGCCTTTTTCGCTAAATCTGAAACGGTTACAATCTTCTCAGGCGAATTTGGCGGATACGATAACGGATACCTTTCCGATAGAAAGTCTATCAAAAGTACATCAAATTCTTTATGCTCCACAAAACTCAAGAATGACTTGTTGAAATCTTGCCTGATCCAATTCTTTTCATAATCCTTTTCCAAGACATCAAGGTTTGGTTCAGACTGTTTTTCGGAAAAAATTGAATTCAAAGTCGTTCGACTAAACGACACTCCTCCTGTCCTTGCATGTGAGAGACGAGGCACATTAAGGCCATTTCCGGTCACTCCCTGCACCAGGCCCAAGCTTGCACAACCACCGAGTACAAGCACTTTCTTCTCTTTCAACTTTCACTCCCTTCGGTTCACGCACTCAGGCGCGAATTGACCTACACGGACGTAGCGCACCCTCTCAGTGCGACCAAGATCTCGTCGAGCCCGTGGACGGGGATGCCAACCCCGGGGTGAAGGGGCGTCGGTTCAATACAAACGAAGCTGGGTCTGAGCATTTCAAGGTCACCACATTCGCAAAGCCATGCCCTGCCAAGCCAGGTCTGGCTGTCCGCGCGGTACCAGAGGAAACCGGATATTGCAGAAGATGCCGATCCGCTACATCTTCGACCCCTGCAGATAAAGCAAGAGCTGTTCGATATCGAACTCCCGGTCGGCGATAATACTTTTGAGGAGATCGCCCATTGAGATTATTCCGAGCAGCTTGCCCTTTTTCATGACCGGAAGGTGGCGGATGCGCTTTTCCGTCATCAACGCCATGCAGGCTTCTGTGGTCTGGTGCGGTTCGACATAGATCAGGTTGATTTCCATGACGTCCCGAAGCCGCGTCGTCGGTGACGCCCGTCCCTTCAAGAACACTTCCCGGGCATAGTGGCGCTCGGAGAATATCCCGACCGGGCGCTCGCCCTCCATGATCAGAACTGCACCGATGTCTTTCTCCGCCATCATCCGGATCGCCTCTTCGACGGTGTTATCCGGATGAATACAGTGGACGTCGTTTCCCTTCGTTTCGAGGATATGCTGGACCGTCGTCATCTTCATGTTCCTCCAGCCGTTGGTTCTCCGGCTTTGCTGGCATGAAGGACACCGGAGGCACGGAAGCCGGTCAACCGAAGAAACTCACGCCGTTTGGAATAGCGCACCCGCGACAGTATACCAGCCGCGATGGATCCTGCCCAACACTGATAACAAACGATTATTTTCGGCCGACTGCAAACACTCGGACAGGAACCGGCGTAAAAAGCCGGTCCCGGTTCTTCAATGCGAGTGAACAACCATTTTTGGGCTTCACATCAAGATCCCGGCGCCCGTCCGGACGCAGTCAAGGTCTTGCCGGATGGCAGACCGCTGTTTCTTCGGCCTACTCTCCTGAAGCCTTTTTCTCCCGAAACTTCACGGGCGGAGACTTTTCCGGGATGAGACCGGAGCGGAACCTTTGCAGGACGGCCTGCAGAACCAGCCCGACCAGCAGCATGCGGATGAAGGAGCTGCGGGTCGCCCATTCCGGCGGCAGACGGTTGGTGAAGATTTCCGTGACGGACCAGATCGTCCAGATGATCAGCGCGCCGAGAATGGCCCCCTTGTTGTTGCCGGAACCGCCCGCCATCAGCATGACCCAGACCAGAAAGGTCACCAGCATCGGGTCTGTTGCCGTCGGCGACAGGAAGCGGAAATAATGGGCGGAAAGTCCACCGGCGATCCCCATCACCGCGCATCCGATCACGAAGGTCTGGATCCGGAAGTTCTCGACATCCTTTCCGACTGCGGCAGCCGACGCTTCGTTGTCGCGGATTGCCCGAAGGCTGCGCCCCCATGGACTGTCGTGAAGACGGGCGGCGGTCACATAGACCAGCAGGACGACCATCCAGACGAAGCCGAGAAAGACGACGTCCGTCATCCTGCCGCTGGCGAGGTCCGCAAGCGGCCTCGGGATCCGGGAGATACCGAGGCTGCCGTTGGTCAGCCAGCTCTCGTTGACGATGACGAGACGCAGGATTTCCGCAATCCCGATGGAAGCCATGGCGAGGTAATCGCTCTTCAGGCGCACGCAGATTTTCGCAACTGCCCAGCCAGCCAGGCCGGCGACGATCGCCGCTCCCAGAAGGCCCAGGGGAACCGGAAGATCAAAGCCGCCCAGATGTTTTTTCGAGACGGCTGTCGTAAGGATTGCCGAAGTGTAGGCGCCGACCCCGAAGAACCCGGCGATCCCGGCATTGAACAGCCCGCCCATGCCCCACTGGATATTAAGCGCCAGACAAAGGAGTGCGTAGATGCCCCCCAGGATCAGGAGACTGACGACATAGAAGAAAAGGCCCGTGAGTTCCATTACAGCAACCTTCCCTTGAAGAGACCCCGCGGCCGGAAAATCAGCAGTCCGATCATGATGACGAAGGCGACGGCGGTCCTGTAGGACGGCGAGATGAGCGCCCCCTCACCGATCCAGTGATAGGAGGACAGCTCCTCGGCAAGCCCGATGATGAAGCCGCCCGCCATCGCGCCCATCGGCTTGCCGATGCCGCCCAGGATCGCTGCGGCGAACATGGGCATCAACAGGTTCCAGCCGAGGTTGGGGTGAACGGAGGTGTTGAGCGCGGCAAACGCTCCGGCAATGGCGGCCAGCGACGCGCCGATGATCCATGTCCAGCGCACGACCTTGGCCGTGTCGAGGCCGGAGACCTCGGCAAGTTCGGGATCGTCTGCCACCGCCCGCATGGAGCGACCCGTTTTCGTCACTGTCAGGAAGTAGTGCAGCAGCACGGCGATGACGGCGGTGGCGGCAACGGCCTGCAGGTGCAGGACCGACACCCGGAAAGTGTCGAACAACACCAGTGGCGGTGTCACGCCCGAGGAATAGACCTGGTTTTCCGAGCCCCACAGGAGCTGCACCAGAGAGCGAAAGATGAGCGCGACACCGAAGGAGGAGATGACCGTGTAGATGGTGGGAAGCTGCCTGAGCGGACGATAGAAGAGCCGGTCGACCGCGAGCGCCGAGGCGACCGCGAGGGCAATACCGAACGGGATCAGGAGGAGCGGATTGATCGGCAGGATCGCCGCCATGGCCAGGATGCCGTAGGCGGCCACGGTCATCAGATCGCCATGGGCGAAATGAGCGAACCGCAGGATGCCGAAGATCATCGAAATCCCGACCGCACCGAGGGCGTAGATGCTGCCGATCGCAAGCGCCGGAAACAGGTAGAAATTGACGAACTCGATCATGCGGCAGCCCCTCCGAGAAAGAGGCGGCGTACATCTTCATCGGCCAGGAGGTCCTTGCCCGTACCGCTGGCATAGTTGCGGCCGTTGACCAGTATATGGCCGTGGTCGGCGATCTGCAGCGCCTGGCGGGCGTTCTGTTCCACCATCAAAATCGTGATCCCGGTTTTGCGAATGTCGAGAAGCAGGTCGAAGATCCGCTCCAGATAGGCGGGCGACAGGCCTGCCGTCGGTTCGTCCAGGAGAACCAGTTTAGGGTCGCTCATCAACGCCCTGCCCATGGCCACCATCTGGCGCTGGCCACCGGAGAGTTCTCCGGCGGGCTGTTTCAGCTTGTCCTGCAGGTCCGGGAAGAGCGAAAGCACCTTCTCCCGTGTGGCGGCCTTGTCCCTGGGCGGGGCGGCATAGGTGCCGACATCCAGGTTCTCTTCCACCGAGAGCGTTGAAAAGACGTTCTTCACCTGCGGAACCGCGGACACGCCGAGCGGCACCAGCTCGGAGGTCGCGCAGCCGGTCAGTTCCCGTTCGCCAAGGCGAATGGAGCCCGACGAAACGCGCGTCAGGGCAAAGATCGTCTTCAACAGCGTCGATTTGCCCGCTCCGTTCGGCCCCAGAATGACGGCGATCTCGCCGGGCTGAACTTCAAGCGAAATGTCCTCGATCACCGGCGGGCCGCCATAGCCGGCGGTGACGTTTTCAACCGTCAGGCAAGCGCTCATGTGCGGGCCTCGTATTTGCCACCGCCGAAATAGGCTTCGATCACCCTGTCGTCGTTCCGGACCTCGTCGACCGTCCCTTCCGTCAGGAGCGTGCCCTGGGCCATGACCAGGACGTGGTCGCAAAGCTTGGAGACGTAATCGAGGTCGTGCTCGATCAGGCAGAAGGTCAGTCCCCGTTCGCGGTTCAGCATCAGGATCTTGTCCGCGAGTTTGGACAGGAGGGTCCGGTTGATGCCTGCCCCGATCTCGTCCAGAAGGATGATTTTCGGGTCGCGCATCAGGGCCCGGCCGAGTTCAACCAGTTTCTTCTGGCCGCCGGAGAGATTTCCGGCTTTCTCGTCAATGACATGCTCCAGTTCCAGGAGCTGGATGGTCTCGCGGGCGAGATCATAGATCTCCCGCTCCTCGGCCCGGTAGCGTCCACGCCGGAAGACCACGTTGAACACGTTTTCGCCTTCCGGAGCGGAGGCGGATGCCATCAGGTTTTCAAGGACAGACAGGCGCGCGAATTCATGCGGGATCTGAAAGGTCCTCGCCAGGCCCGCTTCTGCCCGCTGATGGGGTTTGAGTCTTGTAATGTCCCGGCCGTTCAACAGCACACGCCCGGAACTGGGTTGATAGACCCCGGCGATAACGTTGAACGCCGTGGTCTTGCCTGCACCGTTGGGCCCGATCAGGCCGGTAATGCGGCCTGCGTCGATCTCGAAGCTTGCATGGTTCACGGCCCGCAAACCACCGAAATCGACGCAGATATCCTCCAGCTTGATCACGCTGCAATCAATCCGGCTTATTCAACGATTGCGATTTGTTTATAGCTGTCGCCATCGACCACGAACTTGCCGATGTAACCGCCGACATCGCCGTTTTCATCGAACTCGGCGGTGCCGCTGGCGCCGTCGTAGTCAATGTCCTTGCCGGCCTTGATCAGCTCGACAGCCTTGGCCCATTCGCCCGGACCGACCTTTTCGCCCGGTGCCATGGCCACTTCCTTCAAGGCCGCCGCCATCTTGGCCCGGTCAGTGGAACCGGCCTTCTCGATCGCCAGCAGGGCCAGGAAGGTTGCATCATAGGTCTGGTCGACAAAGGCCTTGTCGGCACCTTCGCCATATTCGGCGTTGAACGCATCATGCAGCGTCGTCTGGGCCGGGTTCTCGGCCGGAGATGTCGGCGAGGAGAAGAAGGAGTCCTTCAGGGCTTCCGCGCCAACGTTTTCGATCAGCAGTTCATCACGCAGACCGTCCGTGCCGATGAATTTCGTGAAGAGACCGCCTTCGATGGCCTGGCGGACGATCTTGCCGCCGGAATCGCCCGCATATGCGATCACGACCAGGGCTTCCGCGCCGCCCTTGGCAAGGCTGGCCAGTTCGGAGCGGTAGGAGTCCTTCTTTTCCTCATGCTTGGCTTCGGCCACGATCTCGCCGCCCGCCTTCTTGTAGGCTTCCATGAAGGTCTCGCCGATGCCTACCCCATAGTCGTTGTTGACATAGGTGACGGCAACTTTCTTCAGGCCATCGTCGAGCACCATCTTGGCGAGGATCTCGCCCTGGTAGTTGTCGGAGGGAACGATCCGGAAGACGAGACCGTCGTCTTCAAGTTCCGTCATGGCCGGCGAGGTTGCCGTCGGCGAGATCTGTGCGACGCCGGCCGGAATAATGGCAGCTTCCGCCGCAGCAATCGTGGTGCCGGACATCAGCGAGCCCATGACAATCGGCACGTTCTCGATGTTGACCAGCTTCTGCGCGGCATCGACCGCACCCTGTGCGGTGCCGGTGGTGTCGCCATAAACGGCGACCACATTGCCACCGAGCAGGCCGCCCTGCTCGTTCACCTGCTTGACGGCAAGATTGGCCGCGTTCTGCAGCGGTGGAATGAAGTTGGCAATCGGTCCGGTGATATCCATCAGGATGCCGATCTTGGTGTCGTCCGCAATCGCGGTGGATCCCGTACCCAGCAATGCTGCCGCGGCAACAAGTGTCGTCAACTTTTTCATCTGTCTTCCCCTCACTGCATTGTTTTTCATAAATTCCGCACGGCCCGTTCCGTTCCTCCCGACGGGTCTAATCGCGCAGAACTTCCGTCTCGAACCGGCCCGGCAGGCTGACTTCCAGCAGCTCCAGGTCCGGTGTTGCGCCCGAGTAACGTGTCGCCATCCTTGGCGGGATTACAAAGGCGTCTCCGGCGGACAGGCGGTAAGGATCTTTGCCTTCACCCTCGAGGGTCATCTCGCCTGCCAGCACAAAGTTGAACAAAATATCTCCTTCATGACGAGTCCAAGGTGACACCGTTCCACTCGGCCTTGCAACCATTACGGAGGCCACGCCCTTGGTGTTGTCGCAGATGGTAGTGTCACGCGCTTCGAAACCGGGAATACGGAACGGCTCGAACGTGCCGTTCCTGGCCAGATTGTGGACGAACTTCTGCCCCTGCCACTCCCTGTCCGGCCGCTCGTTCGGTGTCGGCAGGGTCATCTCGTGATCGATCTCGGTGATATGCTCGGCCGGAACGCCGATCTCGATCACCTCGATGCCGTCGGCCGCATGCATCACCCGGTGCCGGATTTCCGGGGGCTGGATAAAGCAGTCGCCTGCCGTCAGGCGCCGCACGTCGCCCTGGTCCTCGTAGAGCACATCGACCCAGCCGCGGATGCAGAAAATCAGCTGAAAGCCGACCTTGTGGAAATGCACCATGTCCGGCACCGGACCGTCGGGCACGCGGATGTGGGAAGCGATCATGGCCCCGCCAAGGCGCGAGGGCACGAGGTCCCGGTAGGCCATGCCGGCCCGCCCGATCACCCAGGGCGCCTGGTCGGCAAGCCTGCGAACCACGAAAGCATGCTCCGTTTCCGGCAGGACCAGCGGCGGATTGAGTTCGTCGATTTCCACCCGCGTGCCGTTGGGGGCGACAAGCAGGCGCTCGCCATCGGCAAACTCATCCGGATTTTCCGTCAGGATGCGCAAGGTGCCCGGCCCTTCCGGAGCGCCCTTCTCGACGCGGACCCGAAGGCCGTGCCCGGAAAAGACGGCAATTTCCGGATTATCCGCCGGATAGATCATGTCCAGACGCATCTTGAGCGTCCTGGTGAAGAAAGGCAGGTCCTTGGAAAGATCCTTCGTCGGCAATCGAATTTCGGCGCGGGTTTCGGTCATGCTGTGTCCATCGCTTTCTATATTCGTTCAGCCGGAACGCCTGGAAGCGCTGGAGCGATCAATCAAAGCTCCTTCATGCGCGGCGCGGTAGGCTGCTTCTCCCTCAAACACAAAACGGAGGATCCGGTCGCTTGCGGCAACGCTGTCCCGCCGGCAAAAGGCTTCATGCAGTTCGGTATTGCCGGCGACGATCAGCGGATGGTTGGCCTGGTTCGCGAAGGTCATCATGCGGACAACCTGAACCTGGGTCATGTAGCGCTGAAGCGCCTTGCGCAGCGATGAGTTGGACACCGCATCGATCCAGCCGTTTCTGAAGATCTCACAGGCCCGGAACAGGCGCTCGGAGTCGCCTGCCGCCATGGCCGCGCGGGCTTCTTTCAGAACATCGCCAAGTGCCGCAAGATCCTTTTCCGTCAGACCGTGGGCCGCCATCGCGGCAGCACGCGGCTCCAGAAGGCGGCGAAGGTCGAAGATTTCCAGGATTTCTTCATGATCCAGCCGCGGCAACGTGAACCCACGCGTCGTCGGCTCCAGATAGCCTTCATGAGACAGGCGCATCAGGGCATCGCGGGCGGGCATTCTGGAGACGCCGAATTCCGACGCCACGGCTGTATCCACCAACCGGCTGTCCGGATGGATTTCGCCGCGCTGGATACGCCCCGTCAACACATCGTGGATCTGGGCGCTCGTGCTCTGCCCGGACGGCGAGTCCTGCGAAGACTTCAAGTTCGTCACGCCACCCCTCCCTAACGGACGCCTTAAATCGTATACTGAAATTCGCCAACAAGTCAGGAATTTCCTGATTTATCTGCTTGTTTCTGCGCTTTTCAGATCCTTTAAGCTTGAACTATCTCAAAAACTGTATACGAATAAATCCGTACAGGTCAATAGCGACCACAATCAAAAACGACACTTTCGGACAGGCGGTATCACCGTCGCAATTTGGGGGAGCGCATGACGACCAGCGAAGACGGCTACTTCCTTTACCACTCCATCGGGCAGTATCCCGGCAAGGAGCAGGACTTAACGTCGGCGATGGCCGAACTTGCGTCCGTCTGGGGCGCGTCCAACGACAAGCAGTGGCCCTACCTTCTGGGAAAGCGCGCGGAATTCATCGATTACTGGCGCGCGCTGATCGGCGCCCCGGCAGGTTCGGCAACCACTTGCGAAAACGTCACGCAAGGCGTGCACATGCTGATGACGGCCCTGCCGGACGGACTTTTGCGCGGGCGCAAGGTACTGGTGGCGGCGGACTGCTTCCCTTCGAACCACTTTCTGCTGACCCGGCTGCAGGAACGGCTCGGTTTCGAGCTCCAGACGGTGCGGCCAAGGCAAGGCGCCAGTTGGGTGGCGGACGAGGACATGATCGCCGAGTGGGACAACAACGTCGCCCTGGCCCTCATTACCTGGGTCAGTTCGACCACATCCCATCGCACGGACCTCGACAGCCTGGTCGCCCATGGCCGCCGGATGGGCAGCCTCATCGGCGTCGACGTAACCCAGGCGGCCGGCCTCCTGCCCTATTCGGTCAACGCGCCCGAAGTCGACTTTGCCGTCTCGACGAGCCTGAAATGGATGTGCGGCACTCCGGGGGCAGGCATTCTCCATGTCCATCCGGAGTTGGTAAGTGAGTGCCGGCCCGAACTGCGCGGCTGGTTCAGCCAGGACAATCCCTTCAACTGGGACATCAACGCCTTCGAGTATGCCCCGGATATCCGCCGGTTCGACAACGGCACGCCGTCGATCATGCCGGCGGCGGCATCCGTCCCGGCCCTCAAGTGGCACGCCGGTGCGGACAGGGACGCGATCTTCCGCCACAACAGGAAGCTCTGCGACATCCTGATAGCCGGAGCAGACGATCTCGGCCTGAAATTGCTGACACCACGGCCCGAAGGGGAGCGCGGCGGCAGCCTTATGTTCGAACTGACCTCCAGCGAGGTGGCCGCTCGCGTGCTGGACGCACTCAGGACGGCCGGTTTCTCAGCCGACACCCGCAGCGCGACGCTGAGACTGTCGCCCGGCATACAGACGACGGAAGACGCGACGCGGGAGCTTCTGGACGTACTCGGAAAGTCGCTCGCGGGCTCTTAGAAAAGCAAGCGGCAATCACGGAGTTCATCCCGGACAAGCGTTAAGCGCAGATCCGGGACCCACTCTCAGAGCCCCTTTTCCGTTCGGACACAATTTCAGGAGCAAGCCCGCCCCTCCAATCCCAAACGCTCTGGAAACGAGTGGGCCCCGGGTCTCGCCATGCTCGCCCGGCGTGACCAACGGAAGGACAGCGGCGTGCTCTTTAGTGCCCGACGTCCAGCCCCTAGGTGACCTCGCCTCATACAAAACTCTCGATCGTCTTCAGAGCGCCGTCGAGTTCCGTGCCCTTTTCGTCCTTGAGCGCCGCCTCGCGCAGGCGCTCGACCCATTTGGGGCCGTCTTCCCTTCCTTCCACCAGCCGCGCACCTGCAAGCACCTTGTCGAATTTCGACAGGCCGCGCGCATGGGTATCCGAATAGCCCTTCACCAGACGGCGGCAGCGCAGAATTTCCACGGCGAAGTCATAGCGATCCGGCAAGCATTCGCTCACCCGTTCCAGCCAGGCATTCAGGTGGTCCTGTTCCATCCGGTGGCGAAGCGTTTTGCGGCGCCAGCCGCGCAAGCCCCCGAGGAAATAGAGCATCGCGAAGCCGCGCAGGCTATCGGTCCGGATGCGTCGTCCCCGGTTGAACCAGCGGTCGATCCGCTTCATCCAGGCCGGATCGTTCTCCAGTTTCCGTCCCGTTTTTTCCGGAAGAAGTCCGACAATCTCCTCCGCCCTCGGGTGAAGGTAGTCGGTGAGCTGCAGCAGCTTGCCGTCCGCAAGACGCATTTCGCTCTCGATGCGGTCGAAACGCTGCGCCCGTGTCTTCAGGTCCGCGACACGGATGACATCGTCATAGGCCATGGCATTGGCAATGTATTTTGCCGCTTCCCGCGAAAGCTCGAATTCCCGATCGTGGCTGTCGAACCGGACGAGTTTCTCAAGCCGGTCCAGATATTCGCCGCCATAGGCGATGTCCTGGAAGTCGACGACTTTCCGAAGACCCGCCCTTGCCATGTCCCTGGCCGGTTCGGGCAGATCGGCGATCCGCGCCTCCAGGCCCATCCAGGCATCGCGGCTTTTCTGGGAGCCCGCCGGGGCCGCAAGCGCCTTTGTTTCGGATGCAGGCTGTTGCGGCTGCGCCGTCTCGCCCTTCTGGGCCAGCTCATATCCGGCGGCGAAGGCCCTCAGGCTCGCTTCCACGCCCTTGCCGCTGGCACGGATCGCTTCCTCGAAAGCGGCCCTTTCAAAAGGCAAGGCCCCGGAGCCCGCAAGTGCGCCGAAGAGCGAGGCGGAAATCACAGAGCCGACCTTGACCGCCGCCCCGTCCATATCCGCCAGGATGAGCTTTTGCGCGGCCACCTCGGCTGCAGCCTTCACCTCTTCGGAAGAAGCCATGCCGTCGCCCGGCACCGTCTTTTCCGAGACGGCAAGCATCCGGTGGGTTGAGGCAATCAGTGTCGTGCGATCGGGGGTGACGAAGCCGCGCATGATCGCGCGTCCGGCTTCCATCATTTCTGCCGCGATGGTGATGTCGACGTCCCCGGCAGAGGGGGCGAGAGAAAACACAGGGGCTGCGACATCGCCCGGTGCCATTTCGACATAATAGATGGTGGCGCCGGTTCTCTGGGCGACACCGGCAACGCTGGTCGCCTGGCAGTGATAACCTTCGGAGCGGGCGACGGATTCGATCCAGTTGGTCAGAACCCCGCCGCCCTGCCCGCCAACGGCCAGAACGGCAAGTTTGATGATGCCCTCGAGGGCCGGATCGGTCGGGCGGGCATCAAGTGGCAATGCGAGAGACATTACTGGGCCTCCGTCGTGAATGTCAGGCGGCGGCTGGCGCGGCGGGTCTGCAGCCAGGAAATGATCTTGCGGCGCAGTCCCGCAAACCAGGCCTCTCCCCCGCCCGGATTGTGAACCACCTTGGCTTCATAGAAGGACGGGCACAGGATCGCCGCATCCGCGACTTCGCCGCAGTTGCCGCAGCCGACACAGGACTGGTCGATATGGGCAACCGGATCGTCCCGCAGCGGGTCGTCCAGTTTTTTCAGCGACAAGGACGGGCAGCCGGACAGACGGATGCAGGCGTGATCGCCGGTGCACACGTCCTGGTCGACACCGAACCGTGGCACCTCGACCCGTTCGCCGGAAGCCATCGCCTTGTTGCGTTGCGGCTTCTCCCGCCGCTGCCGGTTCAGCATGCATTCCGACGAGGCAACAATCACTTTCGGACCGTCATAGTCCGTCGTCAGGGCCTCGCGGATGGTGGCGCGCATCTTGGTGACGTCGTAGGTCCGGTCGATCTGACGGATCCATTTCACGCCCGCCCCCTCAAGGGCTTTCGTGATCGGGTTGTTGGTCGACTTGGTGGCGTTCTTCGCCCGGCTGGAGGGTACGTCCTGACCGCCCGTTGCCGCCGAATAGTAGTTGTCGACGATGATGGCGACACTGTCGGACTTGTTGAAGACCATGTTGCCGATCGACGAGGACAGGCCGTTGTGCCAGAAGCCACCGTCGCCAAGGATCGAGATCGCCCTTTTCTCGCCGCCACCGTCGAAGGCCGCGTTCGACGCGGGCCCGAGACCGTAGCCCATGGTGGAGCCGCCGATTTCGAAGGGCGGCAGGCAGGCAAACAAATGGCAACCGATGTCGCCGGTAATCTGGTGGCTGCCCAGTTCCTGTTCGGCCAGCTTGAGCGAGGCGAAGATCGGCCGTTCCGGACAGCCGGTACAGAATCCGGGCGGTCGGATGGGCACCGTCTTGCTGAGATCCGGCATCTCCGGCTTGGGCGCGTTCGGCGCAAGCACCTTGCCGGGCAGCAATTCGGGCGCATACTGACGGACAAAGCTGTCGATGCCGTCGAACATGATCTGCCCGGTGTATTCGCCGGCCTTCGGGAAGATGCCCTTGCCTTCCAGCCTGGTTGTCTTGCCCTCCTTGTAGAGCATCGACCCCAACTGCTGTTCGATGAATTCCGGCTGGCCTTCCTCGATCAGAAGCACGGCTTCCTTGCCCTCGCAGAAGTCGAGCAGATCCGACTTCACCAGCGGATAGGTGACGTTCAGGACGTAGACCGGCACGGAAGTGTTGCCGCTGATGTCGGCAAGGCCAAGCCGCTGAAGGGCACGGATCACACCGTTGTACATGCCGCCGAGACAGACGATGCCGACTTTGCCTTCTTCGGGACCGAAGCGCTCATTGAGCTTGTTTTCCAGAATGAACT
Source organism: Roseibium sp. (assembly GCF_050301095.1). Taxonomy (GTDB): domain Bacteria; phylum Pseudomonadota; class Alphaproteobacteria; order Rhizobiales; family Stappiaceae; genus Roseibium. The sequence goes on along the minus strand of NZ_JBNKYW010000156.1, from coordinate 32,459 downwards.
TCTCGGCGGCCGGCCAGCGGTTGTCGATCTTGTCGTGCTCATGGGCGTAGGACATCGGCGGCAGCACGACCCGCTTGAAGTCGCGCTGCGGGTTCGACAGAGCGTCCCTGACGGAAAGTGGCGGCGGAAGATTGTCCCTCGTGGCGAAGCTGCCGGTCACGTGGCAGGAGCGTATCCTTACCATGAGCATGACCGGCGTGTTGCTCGCCTCGGAGAGCGCGAAACCGTCGCCGACGGATTTTACGATGGATGGCAGGTTAGGACGCGGGTCCATGAGCCAGAACTGGGACTTCATGGCAAAGGCGTAGGACCGCTCCTGCATGATGGAGGAGCCCTCGCCGTAGTCCTCGCCGACGATCACCAGCGCCCCGCCGTTGACGCCCGAAGACGCCAGGTTGGCAAGCGCGTCGGAGGCGACATTGACGCCAACGGAGCCCTTGAAGGTGACGGCGCCGCGGATCGGGTAATGCACGGAAGCTGCCAGCATCGCGGCGGCTGCCGCCTCGGAGGCATTGGCCTCGAAGCGGATGCCGAGTTCACCCATGAGGTCCTGGGCATCGGCAAGCACATCCATGAGATGCGAAATCGGAGCGCCCTGGTAGCCGCCCACGTAACCGACACCGTTTTCAAGGAGCGCCTTGGTGATGGCCAGGATGCCCTCACCTGTAAATGTGTCTCCCGTACCCTTGCGGAGGTGTTCAACCTCCGCCTTGAAGGATCTTTCTGCCATTCCAACGCATTCCTGATTTTGTCGACGGGCCCGATCTCGACGGAGCCCGGATTACTTGGCCGGGTCGGTGTTCGACCACAACACGGTACTGCTGTCCTTCTCGTACGCCATCCCGCCGGGGTAGGAGATCGCCTCCATCTGCAGTCCCCAGGGTGCGAAGAAATAAAGGATGGACTGCCCGGCAGCCGGTCCTTCGTTCACCGGAAGCGGGCCCATGAGGGTGCGAACACCCTTGGACTTGAAGTAATCGGCAGCCTTGCCGATGTCGTCCACATAGATGGCGACATGATAGCCGCCGATATCGCTGTTCTTCGGAAAAGCCGTCTTCTGGTCCGGAGACTGATACTGGAAGAGCTCGATATTGGACCCGAAGCCGCAGCGAACCATGACGATTTCATCGATAACCGCACGCGGATGCACGTTCAGGAGATCCTGCATGAAGGTGCCTTCGCTGTCGGAGAACGGACCGAAGCTGAAAGCCTTGCTGCACCCAAGCACATCCTCGAAAAACGCGGTGGCTTCGGCGACGTCCGGCACCGTCATGCCGACATGATTGACCCCGCGCATGCCGGGAATGGAGTCCGCCATCGCGGGCAGGCTGAGCAGTGCAAAGGCACCGGCGAGCAAATGTTTCAAATTCTCCCCCTCCTGGTTCGGCCGGACTTTTCTCCCTGTCGGTCCGGCATCTAAGTCAAAGACCTAGAAACAATCGCTCACCCGCAAGGCGGAGAAAGACTTTCCGGCGAGCCGGAAAGGCGTCCTCGTTGGCCATGAGGCTTCTTCCGGCCATAGGCCCGCCTTGAGCGATCACAAGGCTAGATCGGGTGCTTGCGCACGTTCTTCAAAATCGTCTGCAGCGTCGCGACGAAAGCCCGTTGTTCGGCATCGCTGATGCCCTTGAACATCTGGCGGTAGACCCCCGCCAGGTGCGGCCACAGCATTTCGTGGGTCTCGCGTCCCTTTTCCGTCAGATGAATACGGACCGCGCGGCTGTCTTCCTTGTCGCTCACGCGCCGGACCATGCCGTCGCGTTCCAGCGCGTCGAGAGCCCGGCTGAGCGTCGAGGTTTCCACCACCGCGTAGATCGCCAGCTCCCGGATCAGGATCCCGTCGATGACCGAAAGTACGGCGAGCGTTCGCATCTTCGGTGTGGTCAGGCCGAGATGGGCCATTTCATCCCGCAATACCGCGTTGTAGCGCCCCATGATGCGGTTCATCAGATAAGGTGGAAAGTTCTCAAGGCCGATCTCACCCAACCGCGGAACGCGGGTGTTTTCTTCCATGAGATCCTGTCCGTCCGTCTCGCTCATGCACCCATCCTTTTTGCCAGATTGTAGCCGGAGCCTCCGCCAAGGCCCGGACCCGGGTGGGTCGAGGCGCCGATCATGTGGAGGTTCCGAATGTCGGTGGCGCTGTTACTGGAATGGGCGAAGGGGCGCCATATGAAAAATTGATCAATGGTGCAGGCGCCACCGTAAGGATCGCCGCCCACCAGATTGATATTGATTGCATTGAGGTCAGCGGGCGAATAGGCCTTGCGGGCCAGCTTGATCCGGTCGAAGTTCCGGATATGGCGGCGCAGGACGGCCTCGATCCGGTCGGCGAAGGCTTCGCTCACTGCTTCCGTCCACTCCGGTCCGGCTTCAATTTCACCCGCCGCATCGCCCTTGATGATGCGCGGCGCATCGGGGATCTGCAGCCACAAGATGCCTTTTCCTTCCGGCGCCCGCGAGGGGTCGAGCCGGTGCGGCTGGCCGACGCAGATTGTTGGCGTTTCCGGCAGAAGGCCACGCTCGGCTTCATTGGCGGACTTGGAAACGCTGTCGATGCCGTCGGCCAGATGGATCAGTGCCACGTCTTCCAGGCCTTCCGCAATCCAGTCCGGGTCGCCATCGAGCGCGTAGTGAAGCTGGAAGTTTCCCCGGCCATAGCGGTATTTGCTTGCGCTCTTCCCGGAGTCATTGCCCTCCAGAAGCCGCTCGTAAAGCTGCGTCGGGGTGACGGAGGCAATCACGGAACGGCCGCGAATGGTCTCCCCTTCCGATGTTTCGATACCAACGGCCTTGCCGTCTTCGACAAGAATGCGCGAAACGTCGACGCCGGTGCGGACCGCGCCGCCCTTTTCCTCGATGAGTTTCCTGAAGGCCTCCGGTACGGACCCGGACCCACCCTTGGCGACCGGGGCTCCGGCCGCCTCCAGCGCAAAGGCGATCACCCGGCCCATCTGGCCGGAATAGGTGCTTTCCGGGGTCAGCCCCGTGTGCAGCACCCAGGGCGCCCACAGGGCCTGCAGGGTCGGACTTGAATAGCTGCCTTCCAGCCAGCCGCGGGCCGGCTGCAGGGCGGCACCGAACCAGGCCTTCAGTTCATTGAGGCCGCGTTTCCAGGCCTGACCGGCGACGAGACGCGCCATTTTGAAAGACCAGAGCGGGTTGCCCAGAAGCGCAAACAGGAAACCTGCATCCGCTTCAATGCCACCGACATCCGCCTCATGTTGCCTGCCGTCGCCGGAGGCCAGTTTTTCAAAGGCCGCGACATTCGCGGCCCGGTCCATGGTCAGGACCGCCGACTGGCCGCCTGGCCGCAGGACCGCGGTCGGATGGGCCGTGTGGCAGAACTCCAGGCCATGGCGCCCGAGGTCTTCGGCCAGTTCACCATAGGCGGGCGACGTCAGGAACAGCACGAAAGTTGCCGCCATGACGTCGTGCCGGTAACCGGGCAAGGTGATTTCCTCGGTCCGCATGCATCCACCCAGATGCGCGGACCGCTCCAGGACGAGAACAGGCTCGCCCTTGCGCGACAGCAGAGCTGCCGCGACGAGGGCGTTGATGCCAGAACCGATGATCAGATGCGGTGCGGACACGGGAAAGCAGCCTCAGTTCTTCGGAACCAGCGCCAAGGCGCGGATCGGGCTGCCCGTGCCGCGCTCGATCTTCAGCGGCGCTGCAATCAGAATCGCGCCCTTGGGCGGCAGCTTGTCGAGATTGGCAAGCGAAGCCAGACCGAAGCAGTTGTCGCGATGCAGGAGATTATGTGCCGGATAAGGCGGCTCCATACCCCCGGCCTGGCCAGCGTCCGTGCCGATGCACTGGTTGCCCCAGCCGACGATCTTCTTCGACAGCAGGTATTCGATGGCGTCCGGCGTCGGCCCCGGGCTGTGCGGACCGGTTTCGTCGGCGTTCAGGAACAGGGCCTCGTCATGGGCGCGCTTGTCCCAGTCGGTGCGCATGACGACCCATTCCCCCTCACCGATCTCGCCATGTTCGGCCTCCCAGGCCTTGATGAGGTCGGCGGTCAGCAGGAAATCCGGGTTCGCTTCGGTTTCCTTCGAGCAGTCGATCACGTTGACCGGTGCAACAAGACGCTGAACGTTCAGCGTGTCGGTGAAGCCGTCTTCATAGTCCTTGCCGGTGATCCAGTGATGGGGCGCATCGAAATGCGTTCCCGAATGCTCACCCAGAACCATCCAGTTCCAGGCAAAGAAGGGACCATCGGAATCATATTCGCTGATCTTGTGGATTTCGACCTTCGGCGTGTTCTTGGCGAAATCCGGCGGCAACTGGAGGATAGGCGTGTTCGGGCCCAGAACGCCCGTGCAGTCCACCACCTCAACATCTCCGGACAGGAGCTTGGCTCCCAGTCCACTGAGCGCGCTCTCTGCAGACATCTTGTTTTCCCTCTGTGTGTTTTGGCCTGTCGGCTCGTTATCACAAATCGATGCTAGACAGATTTATTTGTATTTGCAATTATCTTCTTCAACGGGAGGAGAACACAATCCATGAATGAGGCATTGGACGGCGTCATTATCGGCAGCGGGCACAACAGTCTTGCCTGCGCCGTGCATCTTGCCTCCAGGGGATGGAAGGTTGGCGTCTTCGAACGCGCGTCCGTGCCCGGCGGCGCCGTCAAGACCGGCGAATACACTCTGCCCGGTTTCCGGCACGACTGGGCCGCCATGAACCTTTCCCTTTTCGCCGGATCGCCGTTTTTTAAAGAGTATGGTGAAGAGCTTATTGGGCACGGCCTTGGTTTCGTCCCGGTAGCCGACTGCTTTTCCTCCGTCTTCGACGACGGCTCCTGGCTTGGCGTCAGCAATGACCTGGAGGCGACCGCAAAACGAATCGAGGCGATCAACCGGGAAGATGCAAAAACCTGGCGTGAGCTCACCTCTGCCTTTCCGGCCCGTGCAGAAACCCTTTTCGGGCTGCTCGGCAGTCCCGCCAAAAAACGTGCGTTTGCATCTATCTTGTTCAAAGAGTGGCGCAGGACCGGCACGGACGGCGTGCTCGATCTGGGACGTTTCCTGCTTGCCAGCCCAAGAGACTGGCTGAATGAAACCTTCGTCTCGCCGAAGGTCCGGGCCCTTCTTGCCGCCTGGGGCATGCATCTCGATTTCGCTCCGGACGTCGCCGGAGGTGCCCTCTTTCCCTATCTGGAAGGCATGGCCAACCAGGCGTTCGGCATGGTGCTGGGCCAAGGCGGCGCCGAAACCATCGTCAAGGCCATGATATCGTTCATCGAATCACGCGGCGGCGTTGTCTCCTGCAACACCGGGGTCACACGCGTCATTGTTGAAGGCGGCCAGGCGCGCGGGATCGAATTGGCGGATGGACGCCAGATCATAGCGCGAAAGGCGGTGATCGCCAATGTCGCCCCGCAGGCATTGCAAAAGCTGACCGGCGAAACCGGAAATACACGCTACGACACCGGCCTGAGCAAGGTCGCGCATGCGCCCGGCACCATGATGATCCATCTGGCGATGGACGGGCTTCCCGACTGGAGCGCGGGCGAAGAGCTGAAAAGCTTTGCCTATGTCCACATCGCGCCAGAGCTTGATCAGATGGCGCGGGTCTACCAGCAAGCGCAGGCCGGGCTCCTGCCGGCGGAACCGATCATCGTCTGCGGCCAGCCGACCGCTATTGATGCGAGCCGCGCTCCGGAGGGAAAACATGTGCTCTGGCTGCAGGTGCGGATGGCGCCAGGCAAGATCAAGGGCGACGCGGCCGGACAGATCACCTCAACCGACTGGGAAACCGCCGCCGAACCCTTTGCCGAACGTGCGCTGGACATTCTGGAACGCCACGCTCCCGGCACACGCGGCAAGATCCTTGGTCGCCATATCGTATCGCCCGCCATGCTGGAGGCGGACAATCCCAATCTGGTCGGAGGAGACCAGATCTGCGGCAGTCATCACTTGACCCAGCACTTCATGTTCAGGCCCGTTCGCGGCTTTGCCGACGGAAGAACGCCGGTGGGGAACCTTTTCCACACGGGGGCAGCCGTCTGGCCGGGGGCGGGCACCGGTGCCGGGCCCGGATACCTGCTCGCGCAGAAACTCGCCGGATAGCGACAACAAAAAGACACGCACGGCGCTAACGATAATGGGGAACAGAACCAATGAAAGTTTCAAGACGTACGCTGTTGAAAACGGCCGCTGCCAGCGGTCTGTTGACGGCTGCCGGCACGCCGGCATTTGCCAACGAAATCGAAGAGCTGGTGATCGCCTATAACGTCAACCTGCCGAGCTGGGACCCGACGGTCGGTCCGTCCGCGGTGAACCCGACCATTCAGGGGATCTACCAGTCGGTATTCGACATGTTCATCCACCAGGACCCGGATCTTTCCTTCGGTCCCGGCATCGTGACCGCCTGGGGCTGGAACGACGACAAGTCCAAGATCTGGCTCGACATCCGTGAAGGTGTCAGCTGGCACAACGGCGACCCGCTGACGCCGGAAGACGTCGCCTGGTCGCTGCAGCGCGCCGGCAATCCGGAGACCGGCAACCCGATCCAGTTCATCTGGGGCAAGATCGGCAACTTCCAGGTTGAGGGCAACCGCGTCACCGCCGACGTGAAGGAATATGAGCCCACCATCTTCAAGTGGATGAGCTTCCTGACCGGCTACGTCATGCCCAAGAAGTATTTCGAGGAAGTCGGACCTGAAGGTTTCGAGGCCAAGCCGGTCGGCACCGGCCCCTATATGGTCGACAAGTTCGAGCGCAACGCCTTCGTGCGTCTGAAAGCCAACGAGAACTACTGGGGCGGCGCGCCGGAATTCAAGACGGTGACCATCAAGTTCGTCACCGATGCCTCCAGCCGTACCTTCGAGGTCATGTCGGGCAACGCTCATGTGACGCTGGAAATGCCCTATGAGGAATTCGACCGGCTGAAGGCCCAGGACGGTATTGCAGGAACGGCGGCGCCGATCTCCGACATCGGCATGATCTTCATCAATGACGTTGACCCTATGCTGGATGCCAATGTCCGCAAGGCGATGGCTTATGCCATCGACAAGCAGACGATCATCGACCGGCTTCTGTCCGGCTACGGCGTTGCCATCGACACGCTGCAGACGCCGGACTACACGGCCTTCGACGCTTCCATCACGGTTCCCTACGACCCGGAGAAGGCAAAGGAACTGCTGGCGGCTTCCGGCTTCGGACCGGACAATCCGGTCAAGTTCAAGATCCAGACAACCCGCGGCTTCAAGCCGAAGGACTACGAGATCATCCAGGTGATCGTGGGTCTGTGGCGCAAGGTCGGCATCGAGGCCGAAATCGAGGTCTACGAGATCGCCAAGCACTACGAGCTGCGGGCCGCCGATCAGTTGGCTCCGGCCGCTTTCTACAACTGGGGCAATGCGATCGGCGATCCGACCACGTCGACCGGCTTTGCCATGTTCGGCCCCTCCCCGCACTCCGTCTGGGACGGTGAGGACCTGATGCAGAAAATCCTGCCGCTGTGGGGCGAACAGGATGAAGACAAGCGGATCGAAGGCTGGAAACAAGTCGACCGTTTCATTGCGGAAAACGCCCTGGTGCTGCCGCTGCTTCAATATGTGCAGCCCATCCTGCACAGCGACAAGGTGAAGGTTACCCCGCATGCCTCGGGTGCGCTGCTGCCGCATCTGATGACGCGCTCATAAGAATAACCCACCCCAACTTCGCCGCGGCGTCCGATTTACCAGTTTCCGGACGCTGCGGCGGCTCTTTTTCGTTCTTGAAGCGGGCTCATTCCCTATCATGCTCATCGTGCGTGCGCTGCTGACGCGCCTGGCAACAACCTTCGTCACCCTGTTCGGGGCGGCCGTCATCGTCTTCGTGGTCATCCGGGTCGTGCCGGGCAACCCGATCGCCATGATGCTGCCCCCAGGTGCGACGGACGCGGACATTGCGCGCCTCAAGGCGCTCTACGGTCTCGACAAAAGCATCCCGGAACAGTTCTGGATCTGGATCGGCAACGTGGTTCAGGGGGACTTCGGCACGTCGATCACCCTGCGCCAGCCGGTTTACGACCTGGTGGTCGGACGGCTTCCTGCCACACTGGAACTTTCGATCGTCGCGCTGATCATCGCCGTTCTCCTGGGTGGTGCCGCCGCCATGACGGCGACGCTTTACCGGGGTTCGAAGGTCGAGGGCGGCATCGACGTTGCCGGTGGCATCGCGCTGTCACTGCCCGATTTCCTCTGGGGTCTGGCGCTGATCCTTGTCCTCGGCGTGGTCTGGCCGCTGTTCCACATTTCGGGCCGCGTGTCGCCGTCCCTCGGCTTCGACTTCCAGTCCAACTTCTACCTGTTCGAGGCGCTAGTCCGTTTGCGGTTCGATGTGGTGCTGAACCTTGCAAGCCACATGCTGCTGCCGGCACTGGCGCTGGCCATTCCGCTTGCCGCCATAATCCTGCAGCTCCTCAAGCAATCCCTGAAAGAATGCATGCACCAGGATTACGTCACCCTGGCCCGGACCAAGGGCTATCCCGAACGCTCGATCATCCTGCGCGAGGCTTTGCCGAACGCGATCCTGCCGACGCTCACGCTGATCGGCGTGCAATTCACCTTCCTGATCGGCGGCACGGTGATCATCGAACGCCTGTTTTCATACGAGGGCCTCGGCAATATGGCCATCGATGCGGTGATCAACCGCGACCTGCCGCTCATCCAGGGCATCGTTATCGTGTTCGCCCTGCTCTTCACCATGGTGAACCTCGTGGTGGACATGACCTATGCCGCTCTGAACCCGAGGCTTCGCCATGCGTGACGGTCGTGGAAACATTCGCAGACTGCCGGGCCTCCGTCTCTGGCTGAGCGGTGGCTGGCTGACCGTTCTGGTGCTCGCCGCCCTCTTCGCTCCCTGGATCAGCCCGCATGACCCGCTGGCCCAGGACCTTTTCGCCTCACGGCTACCGCCCTTCTTCGAACAGGGCGCGGATCCCGCCTATCTGCTCGGAACGGACTCCCTCGGGCGCGATCTCCTCAGCCGCATGCTCTACGGGGCGCGGCTGGCACTGGTGGTTGCCCTGGTCGCAGGCACGCTCACCTGCCTCATCGGGTCGACGCTCGGCCTCATCGCCGGTTTTTACGGCGGCAAGGCCGATCTGGTGATCTCCCGTCTGGTGGACATCTGGATGGCCTTTCCACCGGTGCTCTTCGCGATCCTGCTGATCGCGGTTCTCGGCACGGGGCTCAGCTCCATCATCATCGCCATTGTCGTCATCGACTGGACCCGCTTTTCCCGGGTGGTGCGCGCGGAAGCCATGAGCCAGGGCAAGATGGACTATGTCGCCTCCGCCCAGGTCGCCGGCCGCAGCCGGTTCAGCACGGCGCTGACCGAAATCCTGCCGAACGTCCTGCCGACCATCGTCGCCCTGCTGACACTGGAAATGGGAATCGCGGTGATCGTCGAGGCGATCCTCTCCTTCGTGAACCTTTCCATCTCCACCGACCAGCCGACCTGGGGCGGCATGATCGCGGAAGGGCGGACGTCCATCTATCAGGCCTGGTGGGTACTGGTGTTTCCGCTCTTCGCCCTCTTCCTCACGGTTCTCAGCTTCTCCCAGCTTGGCGAGGGGCTGAAGGACCATTTCGATCCGGTGCTGCGATGAGTTACCTGTCCGTCAAGAACCTGACCGTCGAGCTTTCCAACGGCGTACCGTTGCTCAGGCGTGTTTCGCTGGACGTCGCCGCTGGTGAGGTCCGTGCGCTCGTCGGTGAAAGCGGTGCCGGCAAAAGCATGATCGGCAAGGCCGTGCTCGGCATCCTGCCGCGCGCTGCAAAGCTCACCGGCGGCGAGATCATTCTCGACGGCGAGGACCTCCAGGCCCTTTCCCCGAAGGCCCGGCGCCAGAGGATCGGGGCGAAGGCCGCGCTGATCCCGCAGGATCCGCTGACCGCGCTCAATCCGTCCCGGCGGATCGGCCCGCAGATCACCGACCGTCTCGTCGAAATCCTTGGATGGAAACGGAAGGCGGCGGAAGCGCGGGCGCTGGAACTTCTGGAAGAGGTTCACATCCAGGCGCCCGAGCGGGTCATGAAAGCCTATCCGCATGAGCTTTCCGGCGGCATGCGCCAGCGCATCCTGATCGCCTCGGCCTTTGCGGCGGAACCGAAACTCATCATCGCGGACGAGCCGACCACGGCGCTCGACGTGACGGTGCAGAAACAGATCCTGAAGCTGATCCGCGACATGCAGCAGCGCCACGGAACGGCGCTTCTTTTCGTGACCCACGATCTCGGCGTCGTTTCCAAGATCGGCCAGTCGCTGACCGTACTCTACGGCGGCAAGGTGATCGAGGAAACCAGTGTGAAGACCTTCTTCGACGCGCCCAAGCATCCCTACTCAAAGGCCCTGCTGGCGGCCACTCCGAAATATACGGACCCGGACGGATCGCTTCTGCCGGTTCCCGACAGCGTCATCACGGCGGTCGAACAGGAAGTTGCCTCCTTCGACACGCAAGGGAACGGGTGAGGAATGGCCGTGAGCGAGATGATCTATCAACTCAAAGACCTCAAGGTCTCCTTCCCCGATCTTTCCAGAAAGCCGCTTCTGGGTGCCGCCCCGCGTGTCGACGTTCTGAAGGGCCTGACCTTCGACATTCCAAAGGGCGAAATCCTCGGCATCGTCGGCGGGTCCGGCTCCGGCAAGTCGACACTTGGACGTGCGCTGATCCGCCTGATCGAACCGGACGAAGGTTCCATCAGCTTTGAGGGAACCGACATCACCCATATGCCGGAGGAACGTCTGCGCCCTCTTCGTCGGCGGTTTCAGATGATCTTCCAGGACCCCATGTCCTCGCTCAATCCGCGCCGCCGGGTCGGCGGGATCATTGCGGGTCCCTTGAAGCTGCAGGGGTTCGACAATGTCAGGAACAGGGTCGACGAAGCGCTCGACATGGTCGGCCTGCCCCGGCACTTCGCAAGCCGGTTCCCGCATGAACTTTCCGGCGGCCAGCGCCAGCGGGTCGGGATCGCGCGGGCTATTGCTCTCAGGCCCGAATTCATTCTCGCCGACGAGATCGTCTCCGGACTCGACGTGTCTTCCCAGGCGCAGGTGCTCACACTTCTGGACAGTCTGGTTCAGGAACTGGGGCTGACGCTTGCTTTCATCAGCCACGACCTCTCCGTGGTACGGCGCCTGTGCACCCGGATCCTCGTGCTCTACCAGGGTGAGATCGTGGAGAATGCCGAGTCCGCGGAGTTGTTCGACGATCCGAAGTCGGACTACACCCGTACGCTTCTCGACGCCATCCCCCTGCCCGACCCGGCACAGGCCTGGTTCTAGGGACCGGACCGGTGCAGCAGGATTGCCGAAAAGTGTAAGTTTTACCGGGTTCATTACAGGGCATGGCCACCTATAGTGTGCGAGGCAGGAGAAATTCCCACGCGCGAGGTGCTTGCATGCGAGCCACGATCAGGATCGACAACCGCTACAGAATAAACAGAAGGCGGCAGAGACGGGGGAAGCATCATTTTGACGATCCGGTCGCACAAGCAGATATCTTCCTGTACGAACTGACCGCAGCCGAAGCCCGCCGCTCCTTTAGCGCCTTGAGACGGGGCGACGCGGTGGGGCGCACCAACAACCGGGGCCAGGTCAAGATCGACCTTCCTTCCGGCAACGGCACCTACCTGCTTCGAATTCTCCCCCAGTACTGGGACAGCGGCCCTGTCGGCCCCGCTCTCGCACGGCCGTTTCCGGCAGGCGCGGGCCGCGTCTACCGACCACTGGACCTCAAGGTCAAGATCGAGGGCAATCCAGGCCGGGCGCGTATTGCAAGCGCGGTCACTGCCTCCAACTCGAATGCGAACGGCGAAGCCTGGAAGGTCGAGCACAACGGCATCAGCATTGTCCTTCAGCCGGTCTGGATCACCGACTTTACAGATCGCCGGAAGCTGAAGACCAAGACCGACCTGATCGTCGTTCATCTCACGTCCGGTTCGGATCCCTATGGCGCCGTACGCAAGATCTCAGGCAAGGCCGGAGCGCACTATCTGATCCTGAAGAACGACGGCCAGATCATCAAATTCATTAACGACGACGTCCTGGGCAGCCATGCGGGTGGAGCCGACCACCCGGGTGATCCCTACTGGGCCGGAGACAAGGACATCAACAGCAGGTCGATCGGAATCGAACTGGAAAATGTAAAACCGACCAAGGCAGACGCGGACTTTACCGAAGAGCAATACAAGTCGCTCCTTTGGCTTCTGGATGAACTGGTGAATGCGCACGGGATCGATCCCAAGCGGGTCATTGGCCATTCCGATCTCGCCGTGGAGATGAAGATCCGGGAGTTCGATCCAGGTTTCAGGTTCGACTGGCCGCGTCTCGGCCGGGCCGGTTTCGGACCGCCAGGCCCGGGTCAAGGCTACCCGACCCTGAGAAGCTTCATCGCCGCCGGACCGGAAATCCTGGAAACGATCTACGGCGGCATTTTCAAGGGCGGCCCCAACGACACCGAACTTCGTCTCAACGACAACGACGGAGGATCGGTCTATGGCGGAAATCCCATGAAAAACATCACAGGTCAGCCAATCCGGGAAATCCTGACCGATCTCAACAAGATCGGTTATTGGGTCGGGCGCAGCGGCCCCGGCAGTGTCCTGAATGCGGATGCGATGCGCGCTGTCCAGTATTTCCAGATCCACTTTTTTGCGACCGAGATAAGCGCCACGCCCGGTAGCGGGCGAAACGCTCGTCTTGACCGTGAGACGGCCCTCAGAATTTTCGACGCCGCGGCATTGGCCTGACAAGGCCTTCGACAGGACGATGCCGAACAGATGACTGCCGGGCGCGGAATGGCCCGGCAAACTCTATCTGATTACCGCATCGCGCGGCATGTCGGACAGGATTTCCGCGCCGTCGGCGCGCAGGATGACGATTTCCTCCAGCCGCAGGCCGAACTTGCCGGGAAGATAGATGCCGGGCTCGATGGAGAACACCATACCTTCGTCCAGCACGGTTTCCGAAGTCGCCGTCATATAGGGCGGCTCATGGATGTCGATGCCGAGACCGTGGCCGGTCCGATGGGGGAAACAGTCGCCGTAACCGGCTTCCGTGATGACGTCCCGTGCCGCCTTATCGATCATCTTCGCTGTCACGCCGGGCTTGGCAGCGGCAAGGGCTGCCTGGACCGCGCTTTCGACCACGGCATAGACCTTTTCGAATTCTTCTGATGGCGCGCCGAAATAGCCGACGCGGGTCATGTCCGAGGGATAGCCATCGAGACGGCCACCGATGTCGATCAGCACCGCATCACCCGCTTTCAGCTGCGTCTGACCGGTATGGTGGTGCGGGAACGCGCCGTTTCCGGCAAAGCAGATGCTGGTGAAGACGGGCGAAGCCCCTGCCGCCTTATAGACATCGCGGATGACAGCGGCGACTTCTTCTTCCGTAATGCCCGGTTTAAGGGCATCGAACCCGGCCTGAGCAGCCTTGTCGTTCAGCACAGCGCTGGCTTTCAGGAGCCTGTATTCGGCATCGTCCTTGCGGGCGCGCAGGAAGCCGACCGTATCATCGGTAAAGCGGCGGGAGGCGCCGGGAAGCGCATCGAGGAGAAGCAGGGCGAAATCCGCGCGCATGGTCTCATCAATGACGACGCTCGGGTTTGCCGGAAGGTCTGACGCCTTCAGAAGATCCGCCAGCGCGGCATCCGGACCGTCATCGTCGCGCCAGGGGAAGAACGGCAGATCCGTCTTCTGGCGCGCGCTGTCGACATTCAGCGCCGGCATCAGGAAACCGGCATGACCCGGCGCAACGAGCAACATGACCGGGCGCTCGTCGCCATGGGGATCAAGCCCGGCCAGATAAATCATGTGACTGGAGGGGCCGATCGCCACGAGATCGGTCCCGGTCGCTGCCATGCGTTCGCGAAGGGCTGCTAGACGCTGATCGGAAAGGGAGGACATTTCAAGAAACTCCGAGAGGAAAGCGCGCAAAAGCGCAAGCCTTGTTCAATACAGCTATTTTGTCATCCCGGACTCGGCGAAGCGGAGATCCGGGATCGGAGAGGCAAGGTCAATCGGAATGGTTTTTTCCAGGCCCCAAGGCTCTTCCGACCCCGGTTTGCGCTTCGCCCGGCTGGGAGGACGCGGCCCGCAAAGCGCTGTCTGGGCCTTGCACCAAGAAGCCGCCCCGGAGACCGGGGCGGCTTGGTTTGACGAACGTCAGTTTTTCGTCACCAGGCGGTAGTAGACGAAGTCGGAGGTCGCGCCATTGACGTAGCCCTCGACCTTCTTGTCCATCGCAACCTGATAAGCGGCCTGGAACATGATGACGATCGGCGACTTTGCCTGAACCTGCTTCTGCAGTTCGACATACATGCCGTTGCGCTTTTCCGGGTCGCTCTCGGCAAGCGCTGCCTTGGTCATGTCGTTCAACTCTTGCGGCACGGCCCAGGCATTCCGCCATGTGGTGGTAGCCTGGTAGTTGTCGTCGGAATTGTCGCTGTTATAGGCGAAAGCCTTGGCATTGGAGTGCGGGTCCATGAAGTCCGGGCCCCAGTAGAGCAGCATGGCTTCGTGGCTGCGCTCGCGGTACTTGGTGATCACCTGCGACCCGGTGCCCGGAATGATGTCGAAGTTGATGCCGGCTTCCGCGAAGCTTGCCTGCAGGGACTGGGCCATGTCGGTGAACGGCGTCGAGTTGATGACGTCGAGTGTCACTGTGACCGGCGTCTCGATGCCGGCGTCCGCCAGGATCTGCTTGGCTTTTTCCGGATCGTAGCTGTAGGGCGTTTCGTCGTAGGAGCCCGGGAACCCCTTCGGCCAGAAGGCCTGGTGGACTTCCATCTGTCCCTTCAGGAAGCTGTCGGTCATGCCCTTGTAGTTGACGAGGTAACGCGCGGCGTCCCAGACGGCTTCCGGCTGCAGGCTGTCCTTCTTCTGGTTGAAGGACAGGAAGTGCACAGCGGCCTGCGGATAGGTCTCGACCTTGATGGCATCGCCTTCCATGCCGGCGATCTGGTCCGGGGTCAGGTTGCGGGCCATGTCGACATCGCCCGACTGCAGGAGAAGCTGCTGGGTGGCGGCTTCCGCGACATGGCGGATGATGACGCCTTCCACATTCGGCGCGCCCTTGAAGTAGTCCGGATTGGACTTGTAACGGACCAGTTCGCCCGGGCGGTAGGACTGCAGTTCGAACGGACCGGAACCGGCCGAATTGGCGTTCAGCCACTTGTTGCCCATGTCGCCGTCTTCTTCGTGCTCCA
The DNA here is from genome assembly GCF_050301095.1 of Roseibium sp. Taxonomy (GTDB): domain Bacteria; phylum Pseudomonadota; class Alphaproteobacteria; order Rhizobiales; family Stappiaceae; genus Roseibium. Next base: position 17,252 of record NZ_JBNKYW010000156.1, on the reverse strand, counting down.
TCACCGTCTTTTCATCGACGATGGAAGCCGGACGGGCGGCCAGGACGTTCAACGCGAAAGCGGGCGAGAAATCGCCTTCGTATTTCACGATCACCTTGTTGCCGTCAGCCTTGACCATGTCGCCGACATTTTCCGGCGTCCAGCCGAGCTGGGTCAGGATGAAGGCCGGGGTCAGGTTGAGCTTTACCACGCGGGAGAAGGAGAACACCACGTCTTCGGCCCGAACCGGATTTCCGGAATGGAATTTCGCGCCGTCGCGAAGCGTGAAGGTGATGGTCTTGGAGGCCGCGTCCGCCTGCCAGTCCGAGGCAAGGCCCGCGGAAAGCACGGTCGGATCTTCCGCGTCATACTGCACCAGGCGGTCGTAGACGTTGGTGACGAGTTCGCCTGAAGAGAACTCGTAGGCCTGTGCGGGGTCGATAGCGACGATGTCGTCGATGTTCTGCGCGACCACAAGCAGGTTGTCGGGTGTTGCGGCGCTGGCCTCAAAGGACAAGGGCATTGCCAATGCTGCCGCCAGTAGCGCGGCCTTGAAGAGCTTCATTCCTTCGTCTCCGTCTGTAAAGGTTTGGATTTTTTTCTGCTTTTGGTTCGGGCTGGTGCCGCGTCTTCCGGACTCTTGTCCGGCGATACCAGCTCGATGCGGCTGGCCTTGCGGCCGCCGGCATTCAAAATGGCCAGGGTTCCCGTCCACAGGATCCGGGCCGGAACATCGGAAGGGTTGGACCAGGCGTGGGGCGTGTTGCCGCGATAGTGCAGGCTGTCGCCCGCCTCCATCACCATCGCCTTGCCGTCGAGATACTGGGTGATCGAGCCTTCCAGGATGTAGATCAGTTCCTCGCCCTCATGGCTCACGGTTTCCGAGGTGTAGCCCGGCGGCACGGTGAGGATGAAAGACGAGAGCTGGTTTCCCGGAAATTCCGCGCCGAGGCGTTCATAGACGACAGTGGACCCGGAAATGGAAAACTGCGGCCGCGTGCCGGATCGGGTCAGCGCATCTTCCGCGCGAGGCTGGGCGACGAAATAGTCGAGCCCTACCCCGAGCGCGCGGGCAACACCGGCAAGCGACCCCAGGGTCGGCGTCGCGTGATCGCGCTCCACCTGGCTGAGATAGCTGACCGACAGATTCGACTCGTCGCTGAGCTGCTGAAGTGTCAGCCCCAACTGCTTCCGGCGCGCCCGGATCAAGGCGCCGACTTTTGTTTCCGCCTCTGCTGCGGCACGTGCCGTCCGGCTGCTCAAAGAATTTCACTCCCATCAAAATTTTTTTGATGTAAGCAGATTTTTTTGTATGCTCCAAGAACTTTTTTAGGCGGCTTGTCATCCGACGCAAGAACCGATGACAAATAAATCCGCGTAAAAACAAATACTTGGACTCAGGATTTCAGAATTCGAGTCATGCAGTCAGGGAGAGCTGTTTTGAAGAATCCGGTCACACAAAGGACGGCAGGAGGCTGCATCCGGCATGTCGTTTGAACCATCCGAAAGCGCTGCGGAGGCCCGGGGAAGTGTTTTCGCGGGACAGTTCCTGGGAAGCCTGGCGGCCCTGGCGCGCTTCGCACTCGTGACCGCGGGAACCTTTCTCGGCCTGCTGGCGATCACCTTCTTCATCGGCCGTGTGGTGCCGATCGACCCGGTTCTGGCCGTCGTCGGCGACCGGGCCTCGAACGAGGTCTATGAAGCTGCCCGGCAGGCCATGGGCCTCGACCGGCCGCTCATCGTCCAGTTCTTCTCCTATGTCGGCGACGTGCTGACCGGCAATCTCGGCAATTCCATTTCCACCGGGCGGCCGGTGGTCGAGGATCTGGGACGCTTCTTCCCGGCCACACTGGAGATGGCGACCATCGGCATCCTGATCGGCGTCCTGCTGGGCGTCCCGATGGGCGTGCTCGCCGCCACCCGTCAGGGCAGCTGGGTCGATCAGCTCATCCGCGTTCTGGGTCTTCTCGGTTATTCCGTCCCGGCTTTCTGGCTCGGTCTGGTCGGCCTCGCACTCTTCTATGCCAGCCTTGGCTGGGTGGCAGGTCCCGGGCGCATCGACATCTTCTACGACGGTGTGGTCGATCCGGTGACCGGGCTTTACCTGATCGACAGCCTGATTGCCGGGGAACCGGACATCTTCTGGAACGCGCTCGACCATCTGCTGCTGCCGGCCTCGATCCTCGGCTTCTTCAGCCTTGCCTATATCGCCCGCATGACCCGTTCCTTCATGCTCGACCAGCTCGGCCATGAATATGTGACGACGGCGCGGGTAAAGGGCGTGCCTGAACGGCGGGTGATCTGGCGCCATGCCTTCTACCCGATCCGCATTCAGCTCATCACCGTGATCGGCCTGTCCTATGCCGCGCTACTGGAAGGCTCCGTAATGATCGAGACCGTGTTTTCCTGGCCGGGCATCGGCAACTACCTCACCAACGCCCTTCTCAACGCGGACATGAATGCCGTGCTCGGTGCCACGCTGGTCATCGGGTCCGTCTTCATCCTGATCAACAAGATTTCCGACGTGCTTTACCGAATTCTGGATCCGAGGGCCCGCAGATGATCGACTGGCTTCTCGACGACTCGCCCGCCTCGCGCCTGCAGGCCAATCTCGGCCGCGCCTGGCGCACCTGGACCGCGCTGCTGCGCAATCCGCTCGCCGTTCTCGGCGGCGTGATCATCCTGGTCCTGATCACCATGGCGATTTTCGCACCGCTGATCGCGCCCTATTCGCCCATCGGCCAGGATCTTGCCAACCGTCTGATGCCCCCCTCCTCCACCCACTGGATGGGAACGGACGAACTTGGCCGGGATATCTATTCCCGCGTCGTCTACGGCGCCCGCATCACCCTTCTGATCGTCACGATGGTTGCGGTCATCGCCGCGCCCATCGGCCTGATCGTCGGCGCGGTCTCGGGCTATTTTGGCGGCTGGACCGACCGGATCCTGATGGGCGTGACGGATATCTTCCTCTCCATGCCGAAACTGATCCTGGCGCTCGCCTTCGTGGCGGCCCTTGGGCCCGGCATCGAGAATGCGATTATCGCGATCGCCATAACCGCCTGGCCGGTCTATGCCCGCATTTCCCGGGCTGAGACCATCACCTTCCGCGATGCGGAGTTCATCGCGGCGGTCCGCCTGCAGGGGGCCTCGTCGACACGGGTTATCCTGCGCCACGTTCTGCCGCTCTGCGCTTCCTCCACCATCGTCCGGGTCACGCTCGACATGGCGGGCATCATCCTGACCGCCGCCGGCCTCGGTTTTCTCGGCCTCGGCGCACAGCCGCCGTTGCCGGAATGGGGCGCAATGATCTCGCGCGGGCGCAATTTCATTCTCGATCAGTGGTGGGTCGCCACCATGCCGGGCTTCGCCATCATCCTGGTCAGTCTCGGCTTCTGCTTCCTCGGTGACGGCCTGCGCGACGTGCTCGATCCCAAGCAGGGAGACAAGAAATGAGCGCTCCGCTTCTTGAAGTCGACGGTCTCACCGTCACTTTCCCGACGTCCCGCGGACCTGTCGATGTCGTCAAGGGCATCTCCTTTTCGCTCGACCGGGAACGGCTCGGGATTGTCGGAGAATCGGGTTCCGGCAAGTCCATGACCGGCCGCTCCATCCTGCGCCTGATCCGCGCTCCGGGCCGCGTTGCGGCCGGGAAAATGCGCTTCGACGGTATCGACCTGCTCTCCCGGAGCGAGCGGCAGATGCGCGAATTGCGCGGGGCCCGGATTTCCATGGTCATGCAGGATCCGAAATTTTCGCTGAACCCGGTCATGACCGTCGGCGACCAGATCGCAGAGGCTCTCGTAACCCACAAGCGCCTGCCGCGCCGGGAGCTGAAGGAACGGGTGCTTTCCATGCTGGAGGCGGTGCGGATCAACGATCCGGCACGCGTTGCCGGGCTTTATCCGCACGAGGTCTCCGGCGGCATGGGCCAGCGCATCATGATCGCCATGATGCTGATCCCCGAACCCGACCTGCTGATTGCCGACGAGCCGACCTCCGCGCTGGATGTCTCGGTGCAGGCACAGGTGCTCGACATTATCGACGATCTCGTCACCGGCAAGGGCATGGGGCTGATCCTGATCAGCCACGACCTCAATCTGGTTTCCCGCTATTGCGACCGCATTCTGGTGATGAACAGCGGTGAGATCGTCGAGGAATGCAAGGCGAGTGAATTGCATCAGGCGAAGCATCCCTATACACGCGGCCTGCTGGCCGCCATGCCGCGCATGGACGAGGACCGCGAGGAACTGCCCGTGCTCGACCGCAGCACTTGGACAACGGGAGCCGGCACATGACACAGCCAGCCATCCTTCTTGAAAACCTCACCATCAGCTACGGCGAGACGGCCGTGGTGCACGACGTTTCCTTCGACGTGGCGGAAGGAGAAAGCTTCGCGCTCGTGGGCGAATCCGGTTCCGGCAAGTCGACGATCCTCAAAGCCATTTCGGGTCTCGCGCCGGACTGGACCGGCACGGTCTCCGTGCTCGGCACTCCGCGTGGCCATGCGCCGGACCGGACCTTTGCCGAGACCTGTCAGATGGTGTTTCAGGACCCATACGGGTCTTTGCATCCGCGCAAGACGGTCGACACCTGTCTTGCCGAACCACTTGCCATCCATGGCTTCGGTGGACGCGACAGCCGGGTCAAGGACATGCTCGACGCCGTCGGCCTGGACCAGCGCTTCCGCTTCCGCTTTCCGCATCAGCTTTCCGGCGGCCAGCGCCAGCGCGTTGCCATCGCCCGGGCCCTGATGCTCGAGCCGAAGGTTCTGCTTCTGGACGAACCGACATCCGCGCTCGATGTTTCGGTGCAGGCGGAGATCCTTAATCTCCTGAAAAAACTGCGCCGCGACCAGGGTCTGACCTATCTGATGGTCACGCACAACCTGCCCGTCGTCGCCTTCCTCTGCGACCGGCTGGCCGTCATGCGCCACGGGCGTATCGTCGAGATCGCGGACGTCGACGCCCTGAAGAGCGGCCGTCTTTCAGCCCCCTATTCCCGTGAACTTTTCGCCGCCAGCGGCGGTGTCCTTCAACCTGCCTGATTTGAGATTTCTGGAAATGACCGATTTTACCGGCGCTCTCGCCGATTTCGACCGTGCGCTTTCGCTCGGCCTGACGCCCGACGCCCCGTTTGACGCCCTGCTGGCGCTCACCCGCGCTACCGTTGGCGTGAAGCTTTTCACCTTCATGACCGTGGACATGGTGACAGAAACAGCACGGCGTTCCTATACGTCGCATGCCGAGGAATATCCGGTCTCCGGCACCAAGCCGGTGACCTTTGACCGCTGGTTCGAGACCGTTCACACGAGGCGGGAATGTTTCGTCGCCAACACGCTCGCCGACATCGCGACCGTTTTTCCGGACTTTGAGCTGATCGGTAGCCTCGGCTGCGGTTCGGTGATCAACCTGCCGGTGGTGCTTGGCGACACGCTGGTCGGCACCGTCAACATGCTGCACGAGGAGCAGCACTACACACCGGAACGCGTGAAGCAGGCAAAGGACTGGCTGTCCGTTCCCGCCAAGGCGGCATATCTGGCAAGCCGGGTTGCGGTGGCGAGCTGACGGCGCCTTCGCATAGTTTTCAACCAGGCCCCCGATGTGTGGGCCTGGTCATTTGACAGGGACAAGGCGGTCACGCCATCGCAGCTTCTCGCGAAAGTGAGGCAGTCAGTTTCCGGGCAAGGCCGGCGGATTCTTCAGTTGATTTCGTGACGGACGCCGCGTGCCGTTCATCCTTGAATTCCTGATATTCGATGCGGATCAGGTGGTGTTCGGCGATGCCGAGATAATGGCGAAGGGTCATGAGATGCGGTACGAGTTGATCCATCTCTCCCCTGACACCCCCCTTGTCGAAACCGAACTCTCCGGATGAACTCAGGACGATCAGTGTCTTGCCGGAGAGGATCGGCTCCAGGGGAAAATCGCCACGCGATAGGTCGAAGGAAAAGGTCCTGCCAATCCGGACCACATTGTCGACCCAGGCCTTCAGGGCGGATGGCATGCCGTAGTTGTACATCGGCACACAGAGCACGATGATATCCGCCGCAACAAGTTCCGCGATGAGCCTGTCGGATTCCGCAAGACGTGTTTCCTGTCGGGCTGTTCGCCTGTCTGCCGGCGTGAATGCGGCTGCGATCCAGTCCTCGGATATGTGAGAGGGCGCCTGCAAGGCCAGGTCCCGGTAGTTCCAGTGATCCCCGCTTCGCTCCCGCTTCCATTCGGCTTCAAACCGGTCACCGAGTTGGCGGGTCAGCGAACCGGTGCGGCGCGCGCTCGCATCAATTCGAAGAAGAGTAGTCATCCGATATCTCCTTAGATGAAATTTCTTCATTTAAATGCTAGAAATACCTGTATGTTTCAAACGACTAATTCGCGTTTAAGAGTGAAGGAACTTCATCCCAATGACACGACGGGTCTCCCTTTCCGCCATACGCGTCTTTGACGCTGCGGGAAGCTTTCTGAGCTTCAAGAAGGCTGCGGCAGAACTGGGAATGACACCCACCGCAGTGTCCCACCGGATCCGCAACCTCGAGGAAGACCTGGGCTGCGAACTCTTTCGCAGATCGCATCGGCGAATAGAATTGACCCGTGCAGGTCAACGTCTGCATGAGGCGTCAAAATCGGCAATTGGTCTGATTGATGAGGCTATTCGTGAAATCATCGAGGAGACGGAAGTTTTCACAATTGCGACGACACCCGCCTTTGCAAGTCTGTGGCTGGCTCCGCGGATGTCCGAATTCAATAGCGCGTTTCCCGGAACTATCCTCAGGATAGAGGCGGATTATACTGCCGTGGACCTCGACCGGGTCAGAGCTATCGATCTTGCGATCAGGTATCTCCCTCGCCAGTCCACTGTCGGGCAACTCCTCGCGCAGGAGAATTTCCGCGCCTTCGCCTCACCGCAGACTGCAGAATCGCGGGGCGACAAATGCCAACGGGTGCTTCTGACAAACTATTGGAAGTCGCGTTCGTTGGACCCCGTCTCCATTGACCCTTGGATGACAGCTTCCGAAATCTCCGGAGAGGGACAAGTGATCCGCTTCGATGACGAACAGCATGCGGCACTGGCTGCAATTTCCGGCAAAGGCATTGCCGTACTAAGCGACCTGCTCGCTGGACACTTTGTAGAAGCGGATCTTCTCGTGCCGATTCAGCAGCATGTCAGCCATCCGGGCTACAGCTACAGAATTCTGAGCCCCGATTCAAAATCGCGGTTGGCACTGAGATCTAAGGTCAGCGAATGGCTTCTGGAAAAAACGAGGGCTTTCAGGGATTGATCGGCGCGCAAACGGGTACCGCCTCACGCTGCCGCCCGTTTTGCCTTTTCGATCCTGCCGATGAATTCCGACAGCCAGGCGATTTCCTTGAGGTAGACCTCCATCGAGAGCGAAGCCAGATCCATCAGCAGGGCCTGCGGATTCGGATTGTCGAATCCGGTCTCCCGCAGAAAGGTCTCATACTCATTTCTGAAAGCCTTTGGCACCAGCATCGTGGCCTCACGCACTCATGAACTCAAGGATCGGACGAGGTGGGCTTGCCGCCTCGCGTTAAGGGACTGTTAAGGATATCGGTCCGGGCTCGATATCGTCAGTTTTGCCATTTCCTCGCTATCCCCAGGGCCCACCGATGGCGCCCGGGAAAACTCATCTATTTTGCCGAAAACCGCGATTAAATCCGGTTTTCCCCTTGCACTTGACGGGTCAAATCTTCGACCCTGCCAAGAATCACAATTCTAACCGATCCCAAGTTGCATCAAGAGCCCCCGAATGTCCCCGTCCACAGACCTTTCCTTCAATCCGCTGTCAGATGCGTTCGCGCAGGATCCCTATCCTTTTTATGCAAGCTTGCGCGCCCGCGAGGGGCTGACATGGTTCGAGGGTTTCGATGTCTGGCTGGCGTCCCGCTTCGACGACGTCACGGAGATCGTGATGCATGAGAAAATGGTCCGCTCCATGGACCATATCGCGACGGCCGAGGAGATCGCCGTCCAGAAGCGGGCCGGCAATTGGCACGACATGCCGCACCATTCCCGCTTCGTGCAGTTCTCGCTGCTGGACAGCGACGGCGAGGTGCATGACCGCTTGCGCAAGCAGGTTTTCAAGCTGTTCACGCCGGTGATGGTCGGCAAGCTCAGGGACGAGATCCAGGCCTATGTCGACCGGCTGATCGACGGTCTGGCGGACCGGCCGGAGATCGACTTCATCGAGGACCTTGCGGCCCATGTGCCCGGGCACATCATCGGCCGTATCATCGGCGTGCCGGACGAGGACTGCCCGCAATTGCGTGTCTGGTCGGAAAACATCGTCCAGTTCTTCGATATCGACCGTTCGGACGAACGCAAGGAACTGGCCGAGCGCAACACCACCGAATTCTATCACTACCTTCTGGACCTGAAGGCGAAGCGCGAAACGGACCCCAAGGACGATCTTCTTTCGCTGATGATCGAGGCCGAGCGAGCAGGTCACATGAACCACGACGAGTTCTTCTCCACTGCCATGCTGATCCTGATGGCAGGCCACGGATCGACCATCGACGTCCTCGGCAGCGGCATGCACGCTCTGCTCAAGTTCCCGCAGGAAATGCAGCGCCTTCGCGACGAACCTGCCTTGATGAAAACAGCGGTGCAGGAAATGTTCCGCTACGAAGCGCCCCTACCCTTTTTCCATCGCTATTGCACGGAAGAGGTCGAGATCGGCGGCCAGACCTATCCGAAGGGCACCAAGTTTGGCGTGCTCTACGGATCAGCCAACCGCGATCCGAAACAGTTCGCCAATGCAGATCGCTTCGACGTGGGCCGTTCGCCCAACTACCACATCGCCTTCGGCCGCGGCGCCCATTTCTGCCTCGGTAACCACCTCGCCCGGCTGGACATGGACATCATCTTTTCAACACTGCTCAAGCGGTTCGCCACCATTGAACTTGCGGAGGACAATCCGGTCTACAAACGCGGACTTTCCGTCAGAGGTCCGGAAGCGCTTCGTATTGCCTGGAGAGCTGCCTAAGCTTCCCGCGCCTTCTTGCCGTTACGCGTTCCAGACCCAGTTACCTCCTTTCACGCTCAAACCATTTTGGAAAAAGTCATGCGCTCCTTGTTTTCAATCAGCACGTTGTTCACCTGCCTACTGGCCGCCCCGGCAGTTGCCGGCGAAATAGACCTCGGTCCCCGCCCCGCCTGGCTCGTGAGCCAGATGGCGGACAGTCCATTGAAGGAGAAGCTGAAAAGCTGCCTCGGCCAGCCCGTCAAACGCACGCAGTTTTCCATCAGCCACAGGGGCGCGCCGCTGCAGTTCCCCGAGCATACGGAAGAAGGCTACCGGGCGGCTGTCCTGATGGGCGCAGGGATACTGGAATGCGACGTCACCTTCACATCGGACAAGGAACTGGTCTGCCGCCACTCGCAGAACGATCTCCACACGACCACCAACATCCTGGCAACGGATCTGGCTGCCAAATGCACGGCAGGCTTCACGCCCGCCAAGGGGGACGACCCGGCATCGGCGGACTGCCGGACATCGGACATCACGCTTTCGGAATACAAGTCTCTGCAGGGCAAGATGGACGGCGGCAACAAGAAAGCCCGGACCGTTGCCGACTACCTGCAGGGCACCGCCCCCTGGCGGACGGAGCTCTATGGGCAGCACGGCACCCTGATGAGCCACAGGGAGGCTATCGCGCTCTTCAAGGATCTCGGCGTCAAATTCACGCCGGAGCTGAAGGCGCCGAAGGTGGACATGCCATTCGAGGGCTTCACCCAGGCCGAATACGCGCAGAAGATGATCGACGACTACAAGGCCGCCGGAATTCCGCCGGAGGCCGTCTATGCGCAGTCGTTCAATCTCGACGACATCCGCTACTGGATCGAGAACGAACCGGAATTCGGCAAACAGGCCATCTTTCTGGACGGGCGCCGGGATCTCGATCCGATGGACCCCGCCACCTTCTCGCCGTCCATGGAAGAACTGAAGACGATGGGCGTCAACACTATCGCGCCGCCGCTCTTCGCCCTTGTGACGCTTGAGGAAGGCAGGATCGTGCCCTCCGCCTATGCCCGGGCGGCCAGGGAAGCTGGCCTCAACCTGATCACCTGGACACTGGAACGCTCCGGCCCGCTTTCGTCAGGTGGCGGCTGGTACTATCAGTCGATTACCGATGCCATCGACGGCGACGGCAAGATGCTGGAGGTCGTCGATGTTCTGGCGAAAGACGTGGGTGTGAAGGGGATCTTTTCCGACTGGCCCGCAACAACGAGCTTCTATGCATCCTGCATGGGCCTGGAATGACACGGTGGCCGCCGGAACATAAGCGGTGTTCCGGCTTCCCTGGCAGAACTTTCGGAGAGTTGAAAATCAGCGCGCCTGATCAAGCGTCCGCTTGCACTCCAGGAGCTCGAACAACGTCGCCTGTAGTCGCCGGATATCTTCCTTGGAGACCGCAGCCTTCGCCGTGGAGCCTTGTGCAGCAGGTTTTTCGCCGCGCAGGCGCCCCAGAATATTCAGCCCGCCGCCATGGGACTGAACGGTGCTTTCGGGGGTCTCATCGGCAAGGACACCGCTCGGCAGCGATTCCTGATGACCATTTTTCAAGGCAGGAGCGGAGTTCGCTTGCGCAGCCGGGGCATCGGGTTCTTGCGCGGGCTCGCCGGTTACTTGCTGGACAGACCGGTCTTCATGACGGATCTGCATCACGAAGCGGGGGCCCTGCTCCTTCAGGATGCGTTGCACACCCTTGATGGTGTAGCCTTCGCCGTAGAGCAGATGGCGGATGCCTTTAAGGAGCTCGACATCGTCCGGACGATAATAACGCCTGCCCCCACCACGTTTCAGCGGCTTGATCTGGGAAAACCGTGTTTCCCAAAAGCGCAGCACGTGCTGGGGCAAATCCAGATCTTCAGCAACTTCGCTGATGGTACGAAACGCGTCCGGGCTTTTATCCAGTGAGCTCATCCGGTCTCAGTTATTTGCTGGCCTGTCCTGTGAGCGCATCGTTGATACGCTGCTTCAATACGTTGGATGGCTTGAACACCATCACGCGCCGCGGTGAAATCGGCACTTCCTCGCCGGTCTTCGGATTGCGGCCGATACGCTCCCCTTTGGAGCGGACCACAAATGACCCGAAGCTTGACAATTTTACCGATTCTCCGGTGACAAGACAGTCTGAAATTTCAGAAAGTACGCGTTCAACCAATTCGGAAGATTCGGTCCGTGAGAGACCGACTTTTTGATAAACGGCTTCACACAGATCCGCACGGGTAATAGTCCGGTTGCCCATAACCCCTCCTCAACGACGCCAGCGATCTGGCTGATTTTGCAAGAGAACTCCGATGCAAGACCCTACGGTACGGCGTCACGGCGGGCCGGTCAACTGGAACTCTTGATTTCGTTGAGATTTCTCCGGTGAAGGCCTTTGCCGGGTTACCAGCGCAGCAGAACCGATCCCCAGGTAAAGCCGCCGCCCATGGCCTCCAGCATCAAAAGATCGTTCTTTTTGACACGTCCGTCCTTGACCGCCATATCCAGTGCCAGCGGGATGGATGCGGCAGAAGTGTTGCCGTGCAGATGAACGGTAGTGACCACCTTTTCCGGCGCAATCCCCAGCTTCTTGGCGCTGGCATCGATGATACGCTTGTTGGCCTGGTGCGGAATGAACCAGGTCAGGTCGTCAGAGGTCAGCCCCGTTGCCTTGTAGGCATCCTCGATCACGTCGGTGATCATGCCAACGGCATGCTTGAACACTTCCCGGCCCTCCATGCGCAGATGACCGACGGTCTGCGTGGCGGAGGGGCCGCCATCCACATAGAGCTTTTCCTTGTGGCGGCCGTCAGAGCGCAGATGCGAGGTCAGAATGCCCCGGTCGTCAGTTGTGCCCGCTCCTTCCGAGGCTTCGACCACAACCGCGCCGGCGCCGTCGCCGAAGAGCACGCAGGTGGTGCGGTCTTCCCAATCGAGGATGCGGGAAAAGGTTTCCGCGCCGATCACCAGGCAACGCTTGGAGAGCCCTGCCCGGATATAGGCATCTGCCGTCGTCAGGGCGTAAACAAAGCCCGAGCAAACCGCGTGAACGTCGAAGGCGGCGCCGTGGGTGATGCCGAGCTTGGCCTGCACCGTGACGGCGGTCGCCGGAAAGGTATTGTCCGGCGTCGCGGTTGCCAGGATGATGGTGTCGATGTCCTGAGCGTCGCGCCCGGCATCGGCCAGCGCCCGCTTGGCGGCTTCCAGAGCCAGATCCGAAGTGACTTCCCCTTCGGAGGCGATGTGGCGCTGCTGGATACCGGTCCGCTGGACGATCCATTCGTCGGACGTGTCGACCATCTTGGCAAGATCGTCGTTTGTCAGGATTTTTTCCGGCAGGAAACTTCCGCAGCCGGTAACGGTTGAACGGATCACGCTCACAAATCACCTTCCGATGTCGGCCCTGCTTCAGCGAAGCGGCCTCGATGATAATGCACAAGATCCTGGGCGATCTTGTGGGTCAGTTCGTTCTTGACCATGTCGTAGGCCAGATCGATGGCGGAAGCATAACCTTCCGCATCCGTCCCGCCATGGCTCTTGATTACAATGCCGTTCAGTCCCAGGAACACGCCGCCGTTGACCTTGCGCGGGTCCATTTTTTCGCGCAGCAGATTAAACGCACCCTTGGCGAAAACATAGCCGATCTTGGACATAAGGGTCCGATTCATGGCGGAGCGCAAGTAACTGCCGATCTGCTTCGCGGTTCCTTCCGCGGTTTTCAGCGCAATGTTGCCCGCGAACCCTTCGGTCACCACCACATCGACGGTCCCCTTGCCGAGGTCGTCGCCCTCGACAAAACCTGCGTATTCCAGAGACCGCAACGGCGTTTCCCTGAGCAGGCGCCCCGCAGTGCGCACCTCTTCCAGGCCCTTGACCTCTTCCACGCCGATATTGAGCAGGCCAACCGTCGGTCGCTGGACGCCAAAAAGGGCGCGGGCCATGGCTCCGCCCAGAATGGCAAAATCGATCAATTGCTGTGCATCGGCGCCAATCGTCGCCCCCACATCCAGCACAACGGATTCCCCGCGCGTCGTCGGCCAGATCGCGGCAATCGCAGGCCGCTCGATATTGGCCATGGTGCGCAGGCAGAATTTTGACATCGCCATCAGTGCGCCGGTATTGCCGGCTGAAACGGCAACGGATGCGTCTCCGGTCTTTACCGCCTCAATGGCGCGCCACATGCTGGACCGCCACCGTCCCTGCCGCAAGGCCTGGCTCGGCTTGGTATCCATGGCAATGGACACCTCGCAATGATGCAGGGTCGATGCGTCGCGTACCCGCGGATATTTTTCCAGAAGCGGACGCAGAACTTGCTCGTTTCCATAGAGAAGGAAGCGGATATCAGGGTGGCGGACAAGCGCTATCTCCGCTCCGGGAATAACCACTTCGGCTCCGTTATCGCCGCCCATGGCATCCAATGAAATCGGAATCGTTTTCGCCATTTATAAGGTCTTTTTGACGTTATCTACCAAAGACGGCACCGGACGGTGCCATAGAGAAGTCCTGCCGGATAAGCAGAAGCCCTGATCCGGCGCGAACATAACGGTTTTGAACGGAGTGACAACCGTTTTCCTGAGGAGGCAGGGAACAAGCGTTGAAAACCCGCCGGAATCTTATGCAATCGCCCAAAACCGGCTTTCCGCCCCTCCCGGCTCAGTCTTCCTCACTTTTTTTCAGGGCCTGCAAGGCTGCAAATGGCGACGGCTTGGTCTCCTCGCTTGCCTCATCTCCGTCATCGTCCCCGTCTGCGCCCTCAAACGCAACGCCGGGCTTGCGCGGGAACGGGTCCAGCGACAGGGCGAGTTCCTCACACAGAACCGCACCCAGGTCCAGAACACCGTCCAGGATGACATCGGGCGGGTCAAGCTGTTCCAGGTCGATCTCGATCTCGCCGTCGTCGTTGAGGTCCCGGATCTTGCGCGGCTTGCTTGAGTGGGGTTCGAATGTCCTGTCCATGTCGATCCGCAATACGCTTTCGAAAGGTTCCAGCGAAACGACACAGGTCTGGGTGATGTCCGCCGTCACCGTACCGGTCACGCGCAGGCCCGCCTTGCGGTAGGGCTTCAGTCGGAGGTCCGCCGTCAGGTTCCCGATCGCGTCGAGGCCGTACGCCTCTGCAATCATCTTCAGGCTGGCCGCATCCGGTGAGATCTCCAACCGCTCGTCCTTGTCGACCACCCGGGAGGCATTTACCGGATAGGAATAGGGAAACGTGTCTTTTGCCATGGCTGTTCTTTCTTGATCAATACGGCCGGTTCACACAGGCAAAGCCTTGAACGTTTCCGGATCCGGCCAGACGATCTTTGCGGACATCAGGTCCGCCACCGTCTGCGCTTCCAGGCCGCTTGCCGCTTGCAGGATGTAGTGAGCCAGGCGCATCTGCGCGACCGGCTCGGGATTGTCGGTAAAGATGTTGCGCTCCAGAGCTTCCGCCAGCGCCTGGATGTCGCCGCCGTCGATTGCGGTGATATAGGCATCCGCCCGGCCATAGAAGGCCTCGCCCATCACCCTGACCTTCTTGGGAACGCGCGTGTCACTGACGCCCATTTCCCGCAAGGAGGCGTCCATGTCCTGGAAGAAGAGATCGAAGACGGTCTGGGTGAAGTCCGAAACCGTTTTGCCTTCGCTGCGCATGCGCCGGAAATAGAGCACCGCATGGGCGACAATCAGGTCAAAACGGCCATCGATCGTGTCGGGTACAAGAAAATCCGTGTAAAAGACCGGCTGCCGCGCTTGGGCCACGATTTCTGAATAAACCCTGTGCTCAGCGTCACGGGACCGGCGGCGAAACAGGCCGAATAGCATGTCAGCTCCTTCAAACTCAGGTGTTGCCTTGTGCCCTATCCCACGATACTGACTTTGCCAAGCAACGAAATTCGACAGCAGCCAGGCCGGTCTGGCGAAACGGGACTTCTTAAATGAACTTCAAGGCAAGCGCCCTGATCCTTCCGCTTCTGATCACCCTGCCGCTCGGCGGCTGTTTCACGTCCACCTACACCCATGGCCATGTCGTCACAACGGAGATGCTGAACCAGGTCCAGGTCGGCTCCAGCCGCGAGCAGGTCGAACTGGTGCTCGGCTCGCCCTCCACCACGTCAAGCCTCAGTGGCGATGCCTATTACTACATTTCGCAAAAGACGGCGACGACCGCCTTTCTGGCGCCGGATATCGTTGAACAGCGCGTGGTCGCGATCTACTTCGACAAGGACGGCTACGTCCAGGATATCGGCAACTACACGCTGGAAGACGGCAAGATCGTCGACATCGTCACCCGAAAAACCCGCACCGGCGGCGCCGACTACGGCTTCCTGACGCAGATCCTGCGCGGCGCGACAAAGCCGGGCATTGGGCTGTAGGAGAGAGATTGGCGGTGGAACGCTCGAAATTAATCGGGCGTTCCTGCTGGACCGATTGACTTCATTTCGTGCGACGTGACGAACAGCCTCGGGCAATCGCACCAAGGTAGTTAATCATTCAAATTCCTACTCTTTTTTCCGGCTCGCCTTGTTTTTTCGGAGATCTATGGTCACCACTTGCCAACATTTCCAACTGCCGACACCCGTCTGTAATTAGCCCAATGGCCGCGCTATGTAGCCAATTCCGGGACCACATTCGGCAACCACCCAAAGTACGGATACCGATCGAATTGAAGCCTCAGGGTGTAGTGCGATAGACGAAGGCTTTCCGACAAAACTCGGCGTGACTACTTGTTTTTTGAGAACCATTTTTGATTATGACCGCAGCGACAAGTCTCGTTCCGTCATGCAAAAGGCACAAGCGCAATGAAAGTATCAAACAGAAAACGGGTTCTTGTGACCGGCGGAGCTGGGTTCCTTGGATCCCACCTCTGCGAACGGCTTCTGCTCGAGGGGGCCGATGTATTATGTATCGACAATCTGTATAGCGGCACCAAAGACAATATTTCTCACCTGTTGCCGAACCCTCACTTTGAGTTTCAACGACACGACGTGACATTTCCTATCTATCTGGAAGTTGACGAGATATACAATCTCGCCTGCCCGGCGTCTCCGGTACATTACCAGCGCGACCCGGTTCAGACCACCAAGACGAGCGTTCACGGTGCGATCAACATGCTTGGTCTTGCAAAGCGCACCGGAGCCCGCATTTTCCAGGCTTCTACCAGTGAAGTCTATGGCGATCCGGAGGTTCATCCGCAAACGGAAGAGTACTGGGGCCGCGTCAACCCGATTGGCATTCGCTCCTGTTACGATGAAGGCAAACGCTGCGCCGAAACGCTATTCTTCGACTATCGCCGCCAGCACGGGCTCGGCATCAAAGTCGCGCGCATCTTCAACACCTATGGTCCCCGCATGCACCCGAATGACGGACGGGTGGTCAGCAACTTTATCATGCAGGCACTGCGAGGCGAAGACATCACCATTTATGGGGATGGCAGCCAGACGCGCAGCTTTTGTTATGTCGACGATCTTATCGAAGGCTTCTTGCGTCTGATGAATTCTTCTGACGACCTGACCGGCCCGGTCAATCTCGGCAATCCGGTCGAATTCACTATCCGCGAACTGGCCGAGACCATTCTGGAAATGGTCGGCGGAACATCCAAACTGGTTCTTCGACCACTGCCCCACGACGACCCAAGGCAAAGGCAACCCAACATTTCTCTTGCCAAGGAACACCTTGACTGGGAGCCGAAAGTTCCGTTGAGAGAAGGCCTTGAGAAGACGATCGCCTATTTCAGGACTTTGTAAGAGCCAATGATCCCCGCAACAGCATCTCTTGTTGTCGTTACGCCGGTCTATGAAGACTATGAGGCAAGCAGCCGTCTTTTTAGAGAACTCGCGGCTGCGCTTGGTGATAATATCTTTGTTGTTGCCGTCGACGACGGTTCCGTCAGACACCCTCTGGATACCAACGGCCTCGATGACGCGCAAGTGAGTGGCGTGGTTCTGAAATTGCGCCGCAACGTTGGCCACCAAAAAGCCATTGCGATCGGCTTGGGCTATGTGGCTAAACACATCCACAGCGATCAAAGTGTAGTTGTAATGGATTCCGATGGCGAAGACCTGCCCTCTTCAATCAATTCGCTTACACAAAGTCTCAAATCGCCAATTGTTGATGTCGTGGTGGCCCGTCGGAAGAACCGTGTGGAAACGCTCCGATTCAAAGTTTTCTATTCAATCTACAAGCGGCTCTTCAGACTGGTCACTGGACGGACAATAAGTTTCGGCAATTTCATGACCATGAAAGCGACTGCAGTAAAGCGGTTGTCTGCAATGCCGGA
>NZ_JBNKYW010000155.1:0-34779 GCF_050301095.1 Roseibium sp. | reverse complement strand
CGGAAGGCCGCGATCAGCGAGTCGATCAGCTTCTCGCGTTTTTCGCGGGCGATATGGCCCACCTTCCGTTCGGCCGCGAGCCGTTCGCGTTCGACGGAGCTTTCCTTGAAGACCTCGATGCAACGGGCCATGCGGCCGATTTCGTCCTGGCGTTCAGTTGCCTCCACAGCCACTTCCAGATCGCCGTCGGCAATCTTGCGCGCGGCGACCGCAAGGCGCTCCATCGGCGCGAACATGCGCCGGGTGACCCACCAGATGAGCCCGAGGATCGGCACGAGGCAGACGAAGCCGGAAATGACGGCGCCATAGGTGATGCGGTCGGCAGCGGCCGACAGTTCCGTCTGGCGGACGGAATCGACGACGCCATAGGGTGTGTTTTCAAAGCTCCCCCGCGCCTCGGCGAAGCGGAAGTCCTGACCATTCAGCCGGATCAGCCGGTCGCCTGCGCTGATGTCCCCGAGCGAATAGACCGCGCTGGCATGGCCCGTACCGTCCAGTTGCAGCAGCTGACCGACGGCATCAACCAGAAAGATCTGTTCGCTATCACCGAGGCCGGTCGAGTCGTTCAACATGGCGGCGAGCCGCTCCATGTCCGCCGAAAAGGCGACGGCTCCGAAGAAGCGGTCCAGATAGAAAACCGGTGCGGCTAGGACCAGGGAAACATTACCCTTCGCATCGGCGACAAATCCGGAAGAGTAGATCTGCCCGCCAGCAAGGGTTTCATTCCTGGAGGCCTCGAAGAGCTTGCCGAACGCGATCTGGGTTGGGTTTCCGGCAATTTCGGGGGCATCGACGTGATAGGCGAAGTCGTCGCCCTTCCGGTAGGTGTAGGTGATGAAACCGTCCGGATTGGCCAGTGCCGCGTCGGAAAACAGCCCCTGCTCGATCACCTGCTGATAGACCGGATGCACCACCTTGTGATTGTTCACGTAGTAGTTGGTCTCGCCCGGCTCGACCAGCAGATGGCGCTCGTTCTCGCCGTGCGGGTTGTCGGTGACGAAAATCTTCCTGAGAAGCTCGGTCTGGCCCTCTTTCAGGTTCTTCCAGCCGACCATGGTCTTCATCAGGCTGTCCTTGGCTTCCTCGCGCGAAACGAAGAACTCGGCGCCATAGGTCACCTGATTGAGCGCAAGCTCCAGAACCTTCGCCTTGGCCTTGGTCGCGCTGGTCAGGCCGCTGTCCGCCTGCCCGTTGGCGACATCGCGCGACACCAGGGACGTTACCGTGACAATCGCCACGCACATCGCCAGGGCGCCGGCCAGGAACATCAGAGCAAGTTTTGTTGAAAGCCGCTTACGCATAGTTTCCCCCACAAAGTTGCAGGGAAGATATGTTCCAAATCGCGAAAAAAGACTTAACTACGTTTTTGCATCAATCGATAAAAATTACAGGGGTAAGTGTTTGACCTGAGTATTCCAGACCGGGAACCGCCTTTTACTCGGGATCGGCAAACAAACCCATTTGAGGTGCATCCGGCCGCGACGGTACAGCCAGGCCGAGATGCTGGAAGGCCATGGGCGTCAGGACACGGCCGCGCGGCGTGCGCTGCAGGAAACCGTTCTGGATCAGATAAGGCTCCACGATTTCCTCAATGGCATCCCTCGGTTCCGACAGGGCCGCGGCAATGGTCTCGATGCCGACGGGACCACCGCCGAAATTGACGGCGATCTGGTTGAGATAGCGCCGGTCGAGACTGTCCAGCCCCGCGCCGTCGACCTCGAGCTGCAAGAGGGCCTTGTCGGCAAGTTCCCGGTCGACCTTCTCGACGCCGGCATAGACCGCAAAGTCCCGCACCCGGCGCAGCAGGCGGCCGGCGATGCGCGGTGTGCCGCGCGAGCGCTTGGCGATCTCATGGGCGCCGTCCTCGGCCATGCCGATGCCGAGGATCGACGCGCCGCGCTTGACGATGTGTTCCAGCTCGGGAACCGTATAGAACTGCAGGCGGACCGGAATGCCGAAGCGGTCGCGCAGCGGCGTCGTCAGCAGGCCGAGCCGGGTGGTTGCGGCAACGAGCGTGAATTTGGCCAGGTCAATCTTCACCGAGCGCGCGGCCGGCCCCTCGCCGATAATGAGATCGAGCTGGTAGTCCTCCATCGCCGGATAGAGCACTTCCTCGACCGCCGGATTGAGGCGGTGGATCTCGTCGATGAACAGGACGTCCCGTTCTTCCAGGTTGGTCAGCAGTGCGGCCAGGTCGCCCGCCTTGGCGATCACCGGTCCGGAGGTTGCCCGGAAATTGACGCCAAGTTCGCGCGCCATGATCTGGGCGAGCGTGGTCTTTCCAAGACCCGGCGGACCGACGAACAAGACGTGGTCCAGCGCCTCCCCGCGCGCCTTGGCGGCGCCGATGAAGACCTTCAGGTTGGCGCGCGCCTGCGCCTGGCCGACAAATTCATCCAGGGCCTGAGGCCGCATGGTGCTGTCGATTTCGTCCCCGCGGATTTCCGGGGTCACGATGCGGGCTTCATCAGACATGGCTTACGACCACCAGCAACAGCACCAGGAGCAGCAGCGAATAGGCTACCCGGAGGGCATAGAACTTCCTGAACTGCGCGCGAACGAAAGGATCGTCCGAATCGACGCGCCGCCCCTTGATGGCGAACGGCCGGTCGCCTACGGAAAGCGAAAACCGGTGGTCGAGATACATGATCCCGCCGATGCCGAGCACCACGAAGACAACAGCAATGACGGCATAGGTAACAAACATCATGCGGACAATTCCTTCAGGCCGAGCCGGATCAGCGTCTCGGTGGTCGCCTCCTCGCCGGCCGACTGCATCGCCTTGGCAACGGCAGCACTCGCCTGGGCCTGGGCATAGCCCAGATTGGTGAGCGCGGAAACCGCTTCGGCAACAGGCCGCGCGGCGACATTGTCGGCCACGGTCTGCGAGACGGAAATCGTCGCCTGGTCAACGGTGGCCAGAGCAGGTGCCTTGTCCTTCAGCTCCGACAGGATCCGTTCCGCCACCCGTTTGCCGACCCCCGGCGCCCGGGAGATCGTTGCCTTATCCCCCAGCGCGATGGCGTTGGCAACCTCGCTTGCCTTCAGAATGCCGAGGATGCCGAGCGCGACCTTGGCCCCTACCCCCTGCACCGTCATCAGGATGCGGAACCATTCCCGCTCGGCTTCGGCGGCAAAGCCGTACAGCCGGATCATGTCCTCGCGCACGATGGTCTCGATGAAGAGCACCGCCGCCTCACCCGCACGCGGCAGGCCCTGCAGGATACGCGAGGGGCAATGGACCTGATAGCCGACGCCGTGCACGTCCAGAATGACGTGGTCCTCGCCGTAGCTGTCGACGGTTCCTTTCAGCTTTCCGATCATGCGGCCCCCTTGGACGCGATATGGGCGGCGAGCCGTGCCGCGCCGCTGGCCCGGTGCTGGGCGTGGCAGATGGCGATCGCCAGGGCGTCGGCGGCATCGTCCGAATTGAAGGTCGCCCGTGGCATCAGGACCTTGACCATGGCGCGGATCTGTTCCTTCTCGGCGTGACCCGTTCCGACGACGGTTTTCTTGACCAGATTGGGCGCGTATTCGGCGACCGGCAGTCCGGCGAGCGAGGGGACAAGCAGGGCAATGCCGCGCGCCTGTCCCAGTTTCAGAGTCGCGCCGGCGTCCTTGTTGACGAAGGTATGCTCGACCGCGGCTTCCTCCGGATCGTGCCGGCGCACCACCTCGATCAGCCCGTCATGCAACTGCACCAGACGCTCGGCCAGGCTCTTCTTGTTGTCGGAGGTCACGGTACCGGAGGCAATGAAGGACAACCTGTTGCCGGCCGCCTCAATCATGCCCCAGCCGGTGCGCCTGAGGCCCGGGTCGATGCCCAGCAATCGAATCGCATGTGTCATGGAACAAATCGGTAACAAAAGTTCCCGGTTGACGCCAGCCAAAGCGCGGCTTACGACCGGAAAGCCTGTCAAAAACCGGTGCTCAACGCGGTTTCTCCACCCGAAGGCCGGTCTCCATGCCCCATTCTCCGGAAGCTGCCGGTTTCCGGCGCTCCGGCCATCCGCAGTTTCATCCGTTCTCTCCGCGAGTTTCAATGTTCGAGCTCTCCGCCTCCTTCCCGCCTAGCCTTCTGGTCTTTCTGGCCGTGGTTCTTTTCATTGCGGGCTGCGTGCGCGGATTTGCGGGTTTCGGCGCAGGCATGATCTTCATGCCGGTAGCCACCACCGTGATGCTTCCGTCGACGGCGGCCGCCGCGTTTCTCTTTATCGACGGGCTGGTCGCCCTGCCGCTCGTCGTCCGGGCGGTCCGGCAGTGTGACTGGACAACGGTCCTGCCCGCTGTTGCCGGGGCGGTCGTCTTTGTCCATGCCGGGGCCTGGCTGCTGGCGAATTCGGATGTGCTGGTGCTGCGCTGGCTGATCTTCGCCATCGTCACCGGCTTGCTGCTGCTGCTCGTTTCCGGCTGGCGCTACCGGGCGCGGCCGACCCGGCCGGTTTCCTTCGGTGTCGGTGCGGTCGCGGGCGTTCTGGGGGGCGTCTCGCAGGTCTCCGGCCCGCCTGTTGTCGCCTTCTGGCTGTCGAGTTCCAAGGAACCGGTCACCGTGCGGGCCAACCTCATCATGTTCTTCGCGCTCGCCAGCATCGGTACTTTCATTGCCTATGTCCTGAACGGCTTTTTCACGGTGGAGGTCTTCCGCCTGCTGGTGATGGCCGTGCCCGTCTATGCGCTGGCGATCTATGCGGGGTCAAAGGGCTTCAGCAAGGCCCACCCCGGGCTCTACCGGATGCTCGCCTACGGCCTGATCGCCCTGGCGGCCTTGACCAGCATGCCGGCACTCGACCCGCTATTCCGCTAACTTTTCCTGCCACTTGGCACATTTGTCCGCCATCAGGCGGTTGAGCTCGGCTTCGAACTCATCCTTGCTGGAGGACGCCTGCGCCAGAATGGCGAGTGCCACGATGGCGGCATCCGCCGCTTCCTCGCGCACGTCTTCCAGCGAGTGGTTCTTGTAGGCACTGCCCGGCGCCTTGGTGACGGAGAGCACGGCCTGCGCCAGTTCGCCGGCCTCCTCGGCCAGCTTCAACGCCCGCTCCTGCAGGGTCTTCGGGTCTTTTTGAGTGAGGTCGTAGATGTTGAACATACCTGTCTCCGCGAAGGCCAATAATCTTACAAGCCCTCCTCCTACGTCCTCCCGGACGCAGCAAAGTGAAGATCCGGGATCGGGGAGCCAAAGGCTTTGGTATTCCATTCCTCGTCCCGCGCATTTGGTTCACCGGTCCCGGCTCGCGCTTCGCTTGGCCAGACAGGGATGACGCTGGAGAGGATGCTCGTAAAAACAAAAACCCCGGCTGAACCGGGGTTTTCAAATTCGTCATTCCGGACCGGTCAGGACGCCAGGGCGGCCATGGTCTCTTCGTCGACGTCGAAGTTCGAGTAGACGTTCTGGACGTCGTCGTCGTCTTCCAGCATGTCGATCAGCTTCATCAGCGTCTGGGCCTTGTCCGCATCGACCGGCGTCAGGTTCTGCGGCTTCCAGATGATCTTGGTGCTGTCGGCTTCGCCCAGCGCCTCTTCCAGTGCCTTGGCGACCTCGTTCAGATCTTCAAAGGCGGTGTAGATGGTGTGGCCGCTTTCGTCGGACTGCACGTCCTCGGCGCCTGCCTCGATGGCAGCTTCCAGAACCGCGTCCGCTTCGCCGGCTTCCGGCTTGTAGATGATCTCGCCGACGCGGTCGAACATGAAGGAGACCGAACCGGTTTCACCGAGCGAGCCGCCGCATTTGGTGAAATAGGAGCGGATGTTGGACGCAGAGCGGTTGCGGTTATCGGTCAGGGCCTCGACCACGACGGCAACGCCCGCCGGGCCATAGCCCTCGTAGCGGATTTCCTCGTAGTTGTCGCCGTCACCGGTCTGGGACTTGTTGATCGCCCGCTGGATGTTGTCCTTCGGCATGGACTGGGCCTTGGCATTCTGAACGGCCAGGCGAAGGCGCGGATTGGAATCGGGATCCGGGTCGCCCATCTTGGCGGCGACGGTGATTTCCTTGGACAGCTTGGAGAACATCTTCGACCGGGCCGCGTCCTGACGGCCTTTGCGGTGCATGATGTTCTTGAATTTTGAATGGCCTGCCATGGCTCTTCTCGGTTCTTGAATGGTTATGTCAATGAAAGCTGGGCCGCTTATAGGCAAGTTGGTGCCGAAAATCCAGCTTGGAGAAATTTACCGGCCGGCAGCTCAGACCGACGGCCAGAAGGACGGCAGCACAGGCTCCAGACGTCCGCCGATCCTGACCGGCGCGATGCGCTCGGCAAGCCCGGTCCGGTCGTCCGTCTCGATCGCGACACCGCAAATGGTGGCCACACCGGAGGCGGGTGCAAACCTTGACCCCGGGATCTTGCGCTGGAAGCGGTTGACCGGCTCTTCCTTGTCCATGCCGAGCACGCTGTCGTAGGCACCGCACATGCCGGCATCGGAAAGATAGGCCGTCCCGTTTTCCAGGATCTGATGATCGGCGGTGGGCACATGGGTGTGCGTGCCGACGACAAGACTTACCCGGCCGTCCAGGAAATGGCCCATGGCCTGTTTCTCGCTGGTGGCTTCCGCGTGCACGTCCACGATGATGGCATCGGCCACCTCTCCGAGCGGACAGTCGGAGACCACCCGTTCGATGGCCGCGAAAGGATCGTCCAGGGCATCCATGTAGACCCGGCCCATGACGTTGGCCACCATCACCTGGGCGCCGTTACGGGCGGTATAGAGATGGGCGCCCCGTCCCGGCGTGCCCGCAGGATAATTGACAGGCCGCAGCAGGCGGTCTTGGCGTTCGATATAGACGAGCGTGTCACGCTGGTCCCAGACATGATTGCCCGTTGTGACCACATCCGCTCCGGCATCCAGCACGTCCTGCAGGATGGCTTCGGTTATCCCGAAGCCGGACGCGGCGTTCTCTCCGTTGACGATGACAAAATCGAGCCGGTTGTCTTCCACGAGCTCCGGCAATTGCTCAATGACGGCGGTCCGGCCCACGCGGCCGACAAGATCGCCCAGAAACAGAATACGCATAAGTCCTCTCTGGATCAGCCGAACGCCCGGTATCCGCGTTCGGTCAGGATTCCATTCAAGGGCTTGTCATGCGCTTCCACGGGCACGCGGTCAACCTCCTGCAGCGCAAAGGCAAGGCCGATTTTCAAAAGAGCTCCCGTCTTTTCCAATGTTGCTATGGCATTGTCGTAGAAGGCCTTGCCGTAGCCGATCCGGTTTCCTTGCGCGTCGAAACCGGCCAGGGGCATCAACAGGACATCCGGGCGCAGCTCCTCAGCCTCCGGGCCAGGTTCCAGCGTTCCGAACGCCGCCGGGACCAGCTCCGTGCCCCGCTCCAGCTGTCTGAAGATCAGGTTCGGCCCGACCATGACCGGCAGGCAGAGCCGGTGCCCCTTCTGACGGATCCTGTCCAGGAGCGGTCTTGCGTCGATCTCGTCGCGGATCGGCCAGAAACCGGCGACAACCGCGCCGGCGGCAAGGGGCAAATCGTCACAATGAGCCACCAGATCCAGGCTTTTTTCGATTCGATCGGTGACGGACATCGCCTTGCGGCGGGCAAGCGCCTGCTTGCGGAGCGTGTCTTTTTCGGCAGCAAGGGGGGAAACAGCAGTCATGGGGCCTCGTCAGGAGTTTGTCAGGCCCGGTATGCCATGGAGAGTTTCGTCGTGGAAGCGCAGCCGTCCGACCGTTGGAAGTGCAATCCCGGGAAACCTACAATGTAGGTGGGCGCCGTATGCAACGGACCACGGCCCAGAGCAGGGACAGCTCCCGAGGGAATGCGTAAGGCCCCGGGGAATATTTCCTGACGTATCGGGCAGCCGCAAGTACCGCATATAATCCGGCACCGCGGCAATTACCAGAGCGGCGTGGCGTTCATCAAAAGCGAAGTTATCCGGCGGGACCTGCCGGCAGAGGCGTCCGGACCCCTCGAGGTCAGGAGTTTTCGGGAGACCGAAGGCTCCTGGCCAGACTGTCGGCAAGGTTTTCGATGCGCGCCGCGGCGGTGCCGATGGCGCGCGACAGTTCCTGTTCGGTCTGGCTCATGTCGTCGAGCGCACTCACCTGCTGCTGGCGAGCCTCGGCCAGTTCCTCTTCCAGTGCCTTGATCTTGCGTTCCAGCTCCGAAAGCTGGTCGGTCGCCATGATGCCCGCCATCACCGTAAGGCGCTGGTCGCCTATTTCACCGAAGGCGCCCTTCAGTTCCGAGATCCAGCCGTCGAAGCGCGCGGCCAGGCCCATCAGCCGGTCTTCCTCGCCGTCATCGCAGGCCATGCGGAAGGACTTGCCGTTTATGGTAACCGAGATCTGTGCCATTGCCGTCAGCCCCCGTGTGCGTCCAGCACGCTGCGAATGGTCTCCATGGCCGAGACAAGCCGCCGGGAAACATCCTTGTTGGCCTCCTCAAGCCGGGAAGCCCTGGCCTCGCTCTGATCGAGGGAAGCGGCCAGCTGGGACCGGTCTTCGCCGAGCCGCTGCAGGTCGTCCTGCAAGGCATTCAAGGAACTGTCCGCGTCCAATCGCCGCTGCACCGCCGTTTCCAGGTGGCCGACCGCCGTTTCCAGGCGTTTCACGGCATCAGCAAGGCTGGTCTTTTCCATGCAGTCGACTTCCGACATCAATATCGTCGTCCCAACAATAAGTCCTGGCGGCGCGCCTGTTCCTTCCAAAGGTCAATCTTGAGATTTGGCAACTTCACCCCCGCCAAAGCTGCCCAAATTGAATGCACTTGCACAAATGTACTCAAAGGCGTGTTTTGCGGCAAAAAGCAAATCTTTGTCAGGCCATCGAGCTTAGGCGCCGCAACTTCTCCCCGTCAATGCCACCCTTGGCAGAATCCTCAACTCTATAACCCGCACTGCCGGAATTTTCTTCCTGAAGTCGAAGTCCGCAGCTTTATTGACTCGCCGCAGGTTCCTGATATTTGTCTGGCGCCTGTTCAGGATTGACGGGAGTCAACACCTGAGCAACGCACCTCAGATTGCCTTGCCGGGCGGTTCGTCCGGGTAGATGGGGCTCAATTGCAAGCTACGGGAATAAGATGACCGATCTTGAAAAACACCAACGCATGGCAAATGCGATCCGCTTTCTTGCCATCGATGCCGTGGAGAAGGCCAAATCCGGTCACCCCGGACTGCCCATGGGCGCCGCAGACATTGCAACTGTTCTCTTCACCGAATTCCTGAAATTCGATCCGACCGCGCCGAAATGGGCCGACCGAGACCGCTTCGTGCTGTCGGCGGGTCACGGTTCCATGCTGCTCTACAGCCTGCTCTATCTGCTCGGCTATGAAGACTTCTCGCTGGACGAGCTGAAGAACTTCCGCCAGTTGGGCGCGCGCACCGCGGGCCATCCGGAATTCGGTCACGGTGCCGGCATCGAAACCACCACCGGCCCGCTCGGCCAGGGCCTCGGCAATGCCGTCGGCATGGCAATCGCCGAACGCCTGCAGGCCGAGCGTTTCGGCAAGGAACTCGTCGATCACTACACCTATGTTCTGGCCGGTGACGGCTGCCTCATGGAAGGCATCAGCCAGGAAGCCCTGACGCTGGCCGGTCATCTGAAGCTGAACAAGCTGATCGTTATCTGGGACGACAACGGCATTTCCATCGACGGCAAGGTCGAGATCACCGACTCGACCGACCAGCAGGCCCGGTTTGCCGCCTCCGGCTGGAACACGCTTTCCGTCGACGGCCACGACCCGGCAGCCATTTCCGCGGCCATCCGTCAGGCCCAGGCCAGCGACAAGCCGACGCTGATCGCCGCAAAGACCACCATCGGTTTCGGTGCGCCGAACAAGGCCGGCACGTCGGGCGTCCATGGCTCGCCGCTCGGTGCCGATGAAATCGCCGGCACCCGCGCGGCGCTGAACTGGCCGCATGAGCCGTTCGAGGTTCCGAGCGACATTCTGGACGCCTGGCGCATTGCCGGCCTCAGATCCGCTCAGGCACACAAGGACTGGCAGAAGCGTTTTGCCGAAGCCGATGCCGAAGCCCGCGCGGAATTCGAGCGCCGCAACCGCGGCGACCTGCCGTCCGGCTTCACCCAGGCGGTTCTGGACTACAAGAAGAAGCTTGCCGAAGACCAACCGACCATGGCGACCCGCAAGGCGTCGGAAGCCGTTCTGACCGTCCTCAACGAAGTCATCCCGGAAACCATCGGCGGTTCCGCCGACCTCACCGGGTCCAACAACACCAAGACGCCGCAGACCCTGCCGATCACACCGGACGATTTCTCGGGCCGTTACATTCACTACGGCGTCCGCGAACACGGCATGGCGGCAGCCATGAATGGTCTGGCACTACACGGCGGCCTGATCCCCTACTCCGGCGGCTTCCTGATCTTCTCCGACTACTGCCGCCCGTCGATCCGTCTCGCCGCCCTGATGGGCCAGCGCGTCATCCACGTGATGACCCACGATTCCATCGGCCTGGGCGAAGACGGCCCGACCCACCAGCCGGTGGAACATTTCGCGGCGCTCCGGGCGATCCCGAACGTGAAGTTCTACCGTCCGGCCGACATCACCGAAACGCTCGAGTGCTGGCAGCTGTCCCTGGAGAACCGGGACGGTCCGTCGATCCTGGCCCTGACCCGTCAGAACCTGCCGTCCCTGCGCAAGACTTACGAGGAAGAAAACCTCTGCGCGAAGGGCGCATACGTTCTCATCGACAGCGAGGACGATGCCGCGGTGACGATCTTCGCATCAGGCTCTGAAGTCGAGATCGCAGCCGACGCTCACAAGGAACTGATCGGCGCAGGGATTGCGGCCCGGGTGGTCTCGGTCCCATCTTTCGAACTGTTCGAGGCCCAGTCTGACGACTACAAGGCCGCCGTCATCGGCAACAGCCCGGTGAAGATCGCCGTGGAAGCCGGCATCCGCATGGGCTGGGACCGCTTCATCGGCGTCGACGGTGCCTTCATCGGCATGACCGGCTTCGGTGCGAGTGCTCCCTACAAGGAGCTCTACGAGCATTTCGGAATCACCAAGGAGGCGGTTGTGGCCGCCGCCAAGGAAAAGCTCAGCGCTTAATCGGAATCAATTCCCGGCACCAAGACTTCCTCCTATGGTGCCGGGCCTTTCGAGCACGAGCGTGCTCATCACGTGACCACCTGATGTGGTTTTTAAATCGGTTTAGCCCCTTATGAGGCACGCCGAAGATTGCGGGAGTGGAATATGGTAACCAAGGTAGCAATCAACGGGTTTGGCCGCATCGGCCGCAACGTTCTGCGCGGCATCGTCGAATCCGGCCGCACGGACATCGAAGTCGTTGCGATCAACGACCTCGGACCGGTTGAGACCAACGCGCATCTGCTGCGCTACGATTCCGTTCACGGCCGTTTTCCGGCCACGGTGACCGTGGAAGGCGACACCATCTCCGTCGGCGGCGGCAAGCCGATCAAGGTAACCGCGATCCGTGACCCGAAGGATCTGCCGTGGGGCGAACTCGGCGTCGACGTCGCGATGGAATGCACCGGCATCTTCACCGCCAAGGACAAGGCGGCGCTGCACCTGGAAGCCGGCGCAAAGCGCGTTCTCGTTTCCGCACCCGCCGCCGGTGCCGACAAGACCATCGTCTACGGGGTCAACCACGATGCGCTGACGGCAAGCGACCTGGTCGTCTCCAACGCTTCCTGCACCACCAACTGCCTCAGCCCGGTCGCCTATGTCCTCAACGAAACCGTCGGTATCGAAAAAGGTTTCATGACGACGATCCACTCCTACACCGGCGACCAGCCGACCCTCGACACCATGCACAAGGACCTCTACCGCGCCCGTGCAGCCGCCATGTCGATGATCCCGACCTCGACCGGCGCCGCCAAGGCCGTCGGCCTGGTGCTGCCGGATCTCAACGGCAAGCTGGACGGTGTCGCGATCCGCGTCCCGACCCCGAACGTTTCCGTCGTCGACCTCAACTTCATCGCCAAGCGCGAAACTTCGGTCGAGGAAATCAATGCAGCGGTCCGGGAAGCCGCCGACGGCAAGCTGAAGGGCATTCTGGGTTACACGGACGAGCCGCTGGTCTCCTCCGACTTCAACCACGACAGCCATTCCTCGGTCTTCCACATGGACCAGACCAAGGTCATGGACGGCACCTTCGTGCGCATCCTGTCCTGGTACGACAACGAATGGGGTTTCTCCAACCGCATGGCCGACACCGCCGTTGCGATGGCAAAGCTCATCTGATCTAAGCCAGGCCTGGACAAGACGCCGGACATGGTCCGGCGTCTTTTTGCCCGCTTCGGCCGGTCCCCGCTCGGAAAACCGCCTCTCAAACGTCATTTCAGGCAGACGTCCCGGACAAAGGTCATGTAGACTGGAACTGCGCAGATGCAGTTCACTCCTGGAGATGCCGCCATGACACCGCTACTGGTCATTCTCGGATCGTTGTTTGCGGCCGGTTGCCTCGTAGGCCTCGGCTTCTATTGGGCCGACCTCAAGGAAGAGCAGCACCGGCTCCCCTCGGATCAGGACTGGGAGCCGGAGCTGGGCAAGGCCGAGATCGAAACCGACCCGCAGCGAGGACCGGACATCCCGGGAAAGATCGAATGACCCAAAAGGAGGCCAATATCAGTGACCACGCTTTTGATACTTTTCGGATTTTTCCTGATTGCCGGCATCGGTTTTTACTTCATTGAACGCTCCAAGGAAGGCGACCACCCGAAGCGCCACAGGCAATGGCAGCCGGATGTCGATCAGTCGAAGGCCGCGACAATGAAGAACCACGACCCTGGCGGGATGAACCGCTAAGGCCTTCCCCCGGATATCCCTTCTTTCTTCATCTTCGGAGACCCTGTGCTCGAACTTCTCACTGTCATCTCCCTGACGATCGTCGTCGCGATCGTTCCCGGACCCGACTTCGCCGTGGTCCTGCGCAACGCCCTCATCGGCGGCCGTGGGGCCGGCATCATGACCGCGCTCGGCATCGCACTCGCGCTCGGCGTCCACGTTACCTACGCGCTCGCCGGCATCGGCCTGATCGTCTCCCAATCGATCCTGCTCTTCAACGCGCTGAAGCTGATCGGCGCGGCCTATCTGGTGTTCCTGGGCGTCACCATGTACCGGACGGCGTCAAAAGAAATGCCTGCCGACAGCTCCCTTGGCGGCATGCCGCCGCTGAAGGCCCTGCGTTGGGGCTTCTTCACCAATGTGACCAATCCGAAGGCCACCATGTTCGCGCTCAGCGTGTTCCTGCAGGTCACCTCTCCGGAGACAGCTCTGTGGACGCAGATCGGCTATGGCGTGATCATGGCCAGCGGTGTGTTCCTGTGGTTCGTGCTCGTGACGCTGTTCTTTACGCTGCCGGCCGTGCGGGAGAAGTTCATGCGCGCCAAAATCTGGATGGAGCGTTCCTTCGGCGTGCTCCTGACCCTGTTCGGCATCGGCATTGCGGTGACCACCAGTTCGACCCGTCCCTGACACGAGGTTTCTCCATGGCTTTCAAAACTCTCGACGACCTGACCGACATTACCGGAAAACGCGTTCTGGTCCGCGTTGACCTGAACGTGCCGATGGACGGCCCGAAGGTGACCGACACGACCCGCATCGAGCGGGTACTGCCGACCATCCGAGAACTTTCGGACAAAAAGGCAAAGGTCATTCTTCTTGCCCATTTCGGCCGTCCGAAAGGCGAGCCCATCGCCGAAATGTCCCTGGCACCGGTTGCGCCCGCCGTTGCGGATCTTCTGGGCAAACCGGTCGGCTTCGCGAGGGACTGCATCGGCGAAGAGGCCGCAAGAACCATTGCCGCGATGGCGGACGGCGACGTGCTGCTCCTTGAAAACACCCGCTATCACAAGGGTGAGGAAAAGAACGATCCGGATTTCGCCAGGGCGCTTGCCGCCAACGGCGATATCTACGTCAACGATGCTTTCTCCGCGGCCCACCGGGCCCACGGCTCGACCGAGGGCATCGCCCGGCTGCTGCCGTCCTATGCGGGCCGTACGATGCAGGCGGAACTGGAAGCCCTCGGCTCCGCGCTCGGCGAACCTGTCCGCCCGGTTCTGGCCGTTGTCGGCGGCGCGAAAGTCTCCTCGAAGATCGACCTTCTGGAAAACCTCGTCTCCAGGGTCGACATGCTTGTGATCGGCGGCGGAATGGCCAACACCTTCCTGGCGGCCAAGGGCATTAACGTGGGCAAGTCGCTCTGCGAGCACGACCTGGCCGACACAGCCCGCAAGATCCTGGCGGCGGCGGAAGCCGCCAACTGCGAGATCGTGCTGCCGGCCGACGCCGTGGTGGCCAAGGAATTCAAGGCAGGTGCCGACAACGAAACCGTCGCGCTCGATGCCATTCCGGCCGACGGAATGATCCTCGACGTCGGAGCGGCTTCCATCGCGACCGTTACAGCCAAGATCGACGCCGCCAAGACGCTGGTCTGGAACGGCCCGCTCGGCGCGTTTGAAATTGCACCGTTCGACAAGGCAACCGTCGCCGCAGCCCAGCACGCCGCGGCCAACACCAAGGCCGGCAAGCTGAACTCCGTTGCCGGTGGCGGCGATACGGTGGCGGCCCTCAACCATGCCGGGGCTGCTGACAGCTTTTCCTATGTTTCCACCGCCGGCGGCGCCTTCCTGGAATGGCTGGAAGGCAAGGAACTGCCGGGCGTCAAGGCTCTGGAAGCCTGAGGAACCCGTTGGGAGGAACAGGAATGCATCGCTGTTTCACCAATATCCTGACAGAGGAGGTCGCGGTCACCGCGGCCTTCTACGAAGAGCTTCTCGGCCTGAAACGGCAAACCTCCACGGACGGCTTCGTCCTGCTGGCCGATCCGGACAGTCCCGGCCTGGAACTCGGCATTCTCAACCAGACCAGCGACATCGTTCCGGTTCGTGCACAACGGGCACCGGCCGGGGTGATCCTGACCTTCGTCGTCGGCAACTGCGATACGGTCTATGAAAGGGCCACCGCGATGAAAGCCAATATCGTCGAGGCGCCGCGCGAGTTGGCTGACGGGCGGCGGCGGATGATTCTGCGCGACCCGGCAGGTACCTTTGTCGACATCAGTTCGCCGGTTCGGGAAACGGTCAAGACGGCCTGAGCATCCGCCTGAATTAATTTGACATTCGAATTAATTACGCGCGCGTATTTTCCCGAATACCGCTGTATTTAAATTGATTTAAGCGATTGTGCCCCTCTTTCCCCCATGGGAAATCTTGATAGAACCAGCCGTGAATTGACGCACCGCAATGGCAGAGGCGCGAAGCCGCGCCAGCCTGACATGAGGACGTCGACGAACCGCACCCTCGGGAGACCTTAAATGGCACGTATTACCCTTCGCCAGCTTCTTGATCACGCTGCTGAACACGACTACGGCGTTCCGGCATTCAACATCAACAACATGGAGCAGGCGCTGGCGATCATGGCAGCCGCGGACAAGACCGATTCCCCGGTCATCATCCAGGCCTCCCGTGGCGCACGTGCCTACGCCCACGACGTCATGCTGAAGCACATGATGGACGCGGTCGTCGAAATCTACCCGCATATTCCCGTGTGCGTGCATCTCGACCACGGCAACGCGGCACAGACCTGCATGACCGCGATCCAGGCCGGCTTTACCTCCGTCATGATGGACGGTTCCCTCGAGGCCGACGGCAAGACCCCGGCCGACTGGAACTACAATGTCGGCATCACCAAGACCGTGACCGACATGGCCCACCTCGGGGGCATTTCCGTTGAAGGCGAACTCGGCGTGCTCGGCTCGCTGGAAACCGGCATGGGCGACAAGGAAGACGGCCATGGCGCGGAAGGCAAACTCAGCCACGACCAGCTGCTGACCGACCCGGAAGAAGCGGTGAAGTTCGTTCAGGAAACCAAGGTCGACGCACTGGCTATCGCCATGGGCACCAGCCACGGCGCCTACAAGTTCACCCGCAAGCCGGACGGCGATATCCTGGCCATGCATGTGATCGAGGAAATCCACCGCCGCCTGCCGGAAACCCACCTCGTCATGCACGGTTCTTCCTCGGTGCCGCAGGATCTCCAGGACATCATCAACCAGTACGGCGGGGAGATGCCGCAGACCTGGGGCGTGCCGGTCGAGGAAATCCAGCGTGGCATCAAGAACGGCGTGCGCAAGGTCAACATCGACACGGACAACCGCATGGCCATGACCGGCCAGATCCGCAAGATCCTGAGCGAGAACCCGGGCGAATTCGATCCGCGCAAATATCTGAAGCCCGCGCGCGATGCGATGGAAAAGCTCTGCGTCGCCCGCCTGGAAGCCTTCAACACCGCCGGCCAGGCTTCCAAGATCAAGAAAATCGCCACGCTTTCCGACATGGCCGCCCGCTACCAGTCGGGCGAACTGGACCCGAAAGTGGCATAAGATCCGCACCGGACACGCAAAATTTCATAACCAATCCAGAAAGAGGGGCCTTGCGTCCCTCTTTCGCCGTCTTTAGGGACAAGTACTGAAGTGTGATCAAACAGGACCGCCGCCAGTGAACCGCCCTCGCCTCTTTCTCATTACCCCGCCCGAATTCGATGCAGACGATCTGGCGGCCCGGCTCGGCCAGGCATTTTCCGGCGGTGACGTCGCCTGTGTGCTGATCTACATGCCCGGGGCAAGCACCAAGGACGTGCAGGCGGCGGCCCAGGTGCTGGTGCCGGTGATCCAGGCAGGCGGCGCGGCCGCACTCGTTTACGGCGATACCCAGGCTGCCGGACGGAGCGGTGCCGACGGCGTTCACGTCGATTCTTCCCTGGACGACGTGAAACAGGCCGTGGAGAGCTTTCAGCCGGACCGGATCGTGGGCACGGGCGGCACGAAGCTCAAGCACGATGCCATGGAATGGGCGGAAACCGGCGTGGACTACATCTTCTTCGGCAAGCTGGACCTCGCCGAAAAGGAAAACGCCCATGCGAAGACCCTGTCTGCCGCAGAATGGTGGGCGGAGCTGTTTGAAACGCCGTGCGTCGCCCTGGCCGGCAACTCGCTTGAAACGCTTGCTGAAGTGGCGGCGACCGGCGCCGACTTCGTCGCGCTCAAGGATGCTGTCTGGCAGTCCGGACCGGACATCGCGGCCACCATTGCCGAAGCCAATCGCATTCTGGAAGCCCACCCTTTCCCCGAAGTTGACTAACCGAACGAGGCCGGTGCGCGACTGATGCCGAAAAAACTGATCAGAGCACGGGTTGGACGCCTTTGCGCCGTTGTTGCGGCAACAAGCATGCTGGCGGGCTTTCCGGGCCCTCTCGCGGCGGCAAAGAAAGCGGCTCCTGAAGACACCCCGGCGGCCGCGGCCGAAACAGCAGAGGCTCCGAAACCGCTCATCATCGACGTCACCACGCAGGACAAGACGCTCGTCAGCATCATCGACGACGGCCCGCCCAAGCTGAAAGAGGGCGAAACGGCGTCGGCCGATACGGCCTATGCGGCTTTCCAGCGCGGCTGGTTCCTGACGGCACTGGCGCTGGCGACGCCGCTTGCCGAAGAGGGTGACAAGGCAGCCCAGGCACTGCTCGGCGTGCTCCACGAAGCCGGGCTCGGGATCGTGCAGGACAAGGCCAAGGCCGCCGACTGGTACTCTCTGGCCGCCGCCCGCGGCGACGCCGGTTCGGCCCTGCAACTCGCTCAGTTCTATCTGCTCGGCACGGGGGTGGAGGCCGACAAGAAGAAGGCCGCCGACCTTTTCGAGCAGGCCGCCGAAGCGGGGAATGCCTCCGCGCTCTACAATCTGGCCCTCATCTACGAGGAAGGCGAAGGCCGCCCGTTTAACGAAGCCAAGGCGCGCTCGCTGCTGGAACAGGCGGCCAAAATGAACGACCCGGAGGCGCAATATGCGCTCGGGCTGTCCTACCTTGAATCCCAAACCGGCCTCAACGATCCCGGACAGGGAGCCTTCTGGCTGGGTCGGGCGGCGCGGCGCGGCCACACCTCGGCGCAGGTCTACTACGGGATCCTGCGTTTCCAGGGCAAGGGCGTCGACCCGAGCGAGACGGAAGCCGCCGACTGGTTCGAACGGGCGGCGACTTCCGGAAACCCGGTTGCCATGAACCGGCTGGCGCGGATCTACGCCTACGGCCGCGGCCGGGAGCAGGATTATGCGGCGGCCGCGGGCTGGCATCTCATCGCCCGGACCCTCGGCGTCTCCGACCTGGCCCTCGACCAGATTGTTGACGGCCTCGACGAGGAAACTCTGGCAAAGGCACGCAAGCTGGCGGAGCAATATTCGACAACCCTGATGGCACCGAGCAGAGATCCGGCGAGGGAATCTCCGTAATCCTCGCGAGTACATCGGCAACTTCGGGTGCAATATTCTCCAACGAACACTGCAATCGTAAGCACGTTTGCCTTTTTTCCTTGAAACGGACCCGCTTTTGTGGTGGACAGGCGCGAGCAAATTCAGGCGCACCAGCTGCCGCTGGCCGTCGCGCTGCTTCAGATCCAAACAAATTGCAAAGTCGGTCGTTCCATGAAAATCAACGGAAACGAAATCAAGCCCGGTAACGTGCTGCAGCACCAGGACACGCTTTGGGCCGTCGTAAAAGTTCAGCACGTGAAGCCCGGCAAGGGCGGCGCCTTCGCACAGGTCGAGATGAAGAACCTGCTCGATGGCCGCAAGCTCAACGAGCGTTTCCGCTCTGAAGACAAGGTCGAGCGCGTCCGCCTGGAACAGAAGGACTTCCAGTACCTCTACACCCAGGAAGACATGCTGATCTTCATGGATACGGAAACCTACGAGCAGCTCGAACTGCAGTCCGATTTCGTCGGCGACCGCGCCGCTTTCCTTCAGGACGGCATGATGGTGACCGTGGAACTGCACGAAGAACGTCCGATCGGCATCACCCTGCCCCAGCACGTGACGCTGGAAATCAAGGAAGCCGACGCTGTGGTCAAGGGACAGACCCAGTCCTCTTCCTACAAGCCCGCGCTGATGGAAAACGGCGTCCGCGTCATGGTTCCGCCCTTCATCACCGCCGGTGAGAAGATCATCGTGGACACCGGTACGCTGGAATATGTCCGCCGCGCCGACTGACGCGCCGACTGGAAATTCAAATGGCTTGCCCGGATAGTGCCGGGCAAGGCCCAACAACAAGTGACATTTCATGGCCCGCACAGCTCTTCTCAATGTGATGGTTCAAGCCGCGATCAAGGCCGGACGGTCTCTGGTCCGCGATTTCGGCGAAGTGGAAAACCTTCAGGTCTCCCGCAAGGGCCCGGGCGACTTCGTGTCGGCTGCGGACCGGCGCGCCGAAGAGATCGTGCGTAACGAGCTGACCAGAGCCCGTCCGACATTCGGTCTGGTCATGGAAGAAAGCGGCGAGGTCGAAGGCACGGACGGTCAGCACCGCTGGCACGTCGACCCTCTCGACGGCACCACCAACTTCCTTCACGGCATTCCGGTCTTCGCCACCTCCATTGCCCTGGAGCGCGCCGGGGAGATCGTCGCCGGGGTCATCTACAACCCTGTGATGGATGAACTTTACACTGCCGAGCGCGGCCGTGGGGCCTTCCTTAACGACCGCCGCCTTCGTGTCGCCGGCCGCACGGATCTCACGGACATGGTGTTCGCCACCGGCCTTCCCTTCATCGGCAAGGGCGATCACGGCCGCACCCTGCGCGAATTGCGCCACATCATGCCGGAAGTCGCCGGCATCCGCCGCTGCGGTGCCGCGGCCCTGGACCTTGCGTGGACCGCATCCGGCCGTTTCGACGGCTACTGGGAGCGCAACCTCAATTCCTGGGACATTGCCGCAGGCCTGCTTATGGTCCGCGAAGCCGGCGGTTTCGTCACCGACCTTGACGGCAAGGGCAAGATGCTGGAAAGCGGCGATGTCGTTGCCGGCAACGAAGACGCCCACAAGATGCTTCTGAAGCTTTTGAAGAAGGCCGAGGCTCCGGCGCAAGGCTGAGTGGCTCAGGCCTTCCCGAGCAAAGCTGCGGCACACTTGACCTCATCCCGAGGAAGCGAGGCGAGAAGCGCTGTCTTGAATGACAGGCCACTTGCGTCTGGATTTGCCGCCCATCCTTCGAGACGGACCTGAAGGTCCTCCTCTGGATGAGGTGGAGGATTGAATAATCAGCCTGATTTTGGGCTTTCCCGGGTTAATTCGGACTTCTTCCGCAATTCAAGGTTTTCAAGCTGTTGGAAATCACGCTATCAATCCGTTAGCGCAACGGTGACTGATGGCGAAATATGGCCCGTGAATTTGATCCCTACAGCCTGTCCAGTCCGAGGGCATACCTGACCTTCATGATCATCTTCCTGGTGATCGTCGCCTTCATCGCCTTTATCCTGTTCCCGCAGATCTCCACCGCCTTCATGAGCAACCCGGGCCTCAACGGCCTGATCGTCTTCGTAGGCCTCTTCGGCGTCCTGCTCCTGTTCGGCCGGGTGATCCGGCTGTTTCCGGAAATCTCCTGGGTCAACAGCTTCCGGATGGGAGACCCGGCGCTGGACACGCGCTCCCCCGTTCTGCTCGCCCCGATGGCAGCCCTACTCGGCAACAAGGCCGGTGACATGGCGCTGACGCCGACTGCCGCCCGCTCGATCCTCGATTCCATCGGCATGCGCCTGGAGGAATCGCGCGAGATGTCGCGCTACCTGACCGGCCTTTTGGTGTTCCTGGGCCTGCTCGGCACCTTCTGGGGCCTGCTGCAGACCGTCAGCTCGGTCGGGGCAACCATCCAGTCGCTGGACGTCGGATCGGGCGACGCGAATGTGATTTTCGAGGATCTGAAAGCCGGCCTGGAAGCCCCGCTGTCGGGCATGGGCACGGCCTTCTCCTCCTCCCTTTTCGGCCTCACCGGATCTCTGGTTCTGGGTTTCCTCGACCTGCAAGCCGGCCAGGCGCAGAACCGGTTTTACAATGAACTGGAAGACTGGCTGTCGACGGTCACGGACATCGCTCCAGAAGAAGGCCTCTTCGCAGCGCCCGATTCCCCCGGGGTTGAGAACATCCAGGCCTCCATCGCCGCCCTTCAAAAGAGCATGGAAGAGGGCGGCAGCAAGAATGCCAACCAGGCCATGGCCAATCTTGCCGAAGGCATCCAGGGCCTGGTCAAGCATGTACGTTCCGAACAGCAGATGATGCGCGACTGGGCCGAATCCCAGGGCGACCAGCAAAAGCGGATCGAAGGCCTGCTGTCGTCGATTGCCTCTGCCTTCGACCGCGCGAAGGAATAGGAGATGGCTGGAGGACTGGCAGGACTGCGCGCCCGCAGAAGGGCCCAGTCGACGGATTACTGGCCCGGTTTCGTGGACGCCATGGCGACCCTTCTGCTCGTCATCATCTTCCTCTTGTCGATCTTCATGATCGCCCAGTTCTTCCTCTCCCAGCAGCTTTCCGGCCGCGACACGGTGCTCAACCGGCTGAACACGCAGATCAGCGAACTGACTGAACTTCTGGCCCTGGAACGGGCCAATTCCAATGAGCTGGAAGACACGATCTCCGGCCTTCAGGCCAGCCTGTCGAGCGCGGAGGCGGAACAGAGCCGTCTGCTCGGGCTGCTTGAGAGCAGCTCCGGCGAAGCCGATGCCGCCGGCGGCCGGGCGAGCCGGCTGGAAAACCTTCTGGATGATGAGCGGCAGATCAGCCAGGAAGCCCTCGCACAGGTGGAACTGCTCAACCAGCAGATCTCCGCGCTCCGGCGCCAGCTGGCCGCGGCCAATGCGGCCCTGGAAGCGGCCGAGGCGAAGGAAAACCAGAGCCAGGCCAAGATCGCCAGCCTCGGCAAGCGCCTCAATGCCGCCCTTGTCCAGCGTGTCCAGGAACTCTCCCGCTACCGCTCCGACTTCTTCGGACGGCTACGGGAGATCCTGTCGCAACGCTCCGACATTTCCGTGGTCGGAGACCGTTTCGTGTTCCAGTCTGAGGTGCTGTTCGACAGCGGTTCGGAAGACATCAATCCTGCCGGACAGACCGAGCTCGACAAGCTGGCCGAGGCCATTCAGGAGCTGAGCCTGCAGATCCCCGACGAGATCAGCTGGGTGCTCAGGGTCGACGGCCATACCGACGCCCGGCCGCTTTCAGGGACCGGCCGGTTGCGCAACAACTGGGAACTGTCCGCTGCCCGCGCGATTTCGGTGGTCCGCTATCTCATCGAGAAGGGCGTCGATCCCAAACGTCTGGTCGCCGCCGGCTTCGGCGAGTTCCAGCCGCTGGAGGAAGGCGACAGCCCGGAGGCCCTTGCCAGGAACCGCCGCATCGAGCTGAAGCTGACCGAACGGTAACACTCCGGCCACATGGATCCTTCTAAAACCGAAATCACGACCTTCCTCGCTATCGCAAGAATCTGTTTCATGCGTATTGTTGGAAAACGGACTGATGTTTCATGGTGAAAGACCGGAAGGCATGCCCAAATTCAGCCTCGACGCGACCGACATCCGCATCCTGGCAGCGGTACAAAAACACGGTCAGCTCAGCAAGACCAGACTGGCAGACCTCGTCAATCTGTCACCGACGCCATGCCTGGCCCGGTTGAGCCGATTGAAGGCCGCCGGTTACATCCGCGGCTATCATGCCGACATCGCGCTTGACCGCATCGCCGACTTCACCCAGGTGATCGTGACCGTCTCCTTGACCCATCACCGCAAATCCGATTTCGACCGGTTCGAGGACTGCATTCGCAAACTGGACGAGGTGACCGAATGCATCGCGACAGGTGGCGGCACGGATTACGTCCTGAAGGTCTTCACTCCGAGCCTGGCCGCCTTTCAGGCCCTGATGGAAACCCTGCTGACAGCGGAGCTCGGGATCGATCGCTACATGACCTACATCGTGACCCGCGAGATCAAATCCGCCCATCCCAACCTGATGGAACTGGCCGCGAAAACCGTGCGCCGCGGGACGGCAGACTGAGCGGCCCCCCAAGCCCCTTCACAATAGCCCGTTCGGTCTTCCCACGGCGTGATTTCAGTCCGCTCATCCGCGGCAGCTGAGGCAAGATAATACCCGGTTCAAAGTCATCACGGCAGTATGGCCGGTGTCGCTGAAGGGTGAAGCCATGACACAGTCGGACGATTTCGGGTTCGGTACGCAGATCCGCAAGTCTCCCTATTTCGATGCCACCGTCCGTTGGGGCGCCAAGGCGTTTTCAGTCTACAATCACATGTATATTCCGCGCGACTTCGGCGATCCGGAACAGAACTTCTGGAACCTCGTCAATGACGCGATCCTGTGCGACGTGGCGGTTGAGCGGCAGGTTGAAATCACCGGACCGGACGCAGCCAGATTCATGCAACTGCTGACCCCGCGCGATTTGTCGAAAATGGCGGTCGGACAATGCAAATACGTTCTGATCACCAATGCGGACGGCGGCATCCTGAACGATCCGATCCTGCTGCGCCTTGGCGAAAACCACTTCTGGATTTCTCTGGCCGACAGCGACATTTTGCTGTGGGCGCAGGGTGTTGCCGTGCATTCGGGCATGGATGTCACGATCCGCGAACCGGATGTATCGCCCCTGCAGCTGCAGGGACCGAGATCGGGTGACGTCATGAAGGCGCTCTTCGGCGACACCATCATGGATTTGAAATACTACTGGCTGCGGGAGGTCGAGCTGGACGGCATCCCGCTCATCGTGTCGCGGACCGGCTGGTCCAGCGAACTGGGTTATGAGCTATACCTGCGCGACGGCACACGCGGCGACGAACTTTGGGAAAAGATCATGGCGGCGGGGAAACCCTTCGGCCTGAAGCCGGGTCACACCTCCACAATCCGCCGGGTGGAAGGCGGCATGCTGTCCTATCACGCCGACGCCGATATCCACACCAACCCTTTCGAGCTCGGGCTTGACCGGCTGGTGTCCCTCGACATGGAAGCCGACTTCATCGGAAAGGCTGCCTTGCGCCGCATCAGGGAAGAAGGCGTGCAGCGCAAACAGGTCGGGCTCATTATCGAGGGGGCGCCCCTGAAAGGGCCCAACACCACCTTCTGGCCAATCACCAAAGGAACGAATGTGATCGGCAAGGTCACCTCCGCCGTCCATTCGCCCAGACTGAAGCAGAACATCGCGCTTGCGATGGTGTCTGCGGACTGCGCGCAGCTCGGGTCCGAAGTCGTGGTGGCGACCGCCGACGGGCCACACGCCGCCAGGATCGTGGAGTTCCCCTTTTACGACCCGAAAAAATCGCTCGCTGCAGCTTGATCACCAGAGGAAGGACTTCAGGACATGTCAGACCTTTCGATCCAGCTTCATTGGCAGCGCGCGGAGCCGCAACTGGACCCCGGGGCCTATTCAGCCGAGCATACGGTTGCGTTCAACAACAATTTTGACGTTCAGGTGGACGCCGCTCCGGAGTGGGGCGGGGATCCGGCGAACACCAACCCCGAACAGGCGCTCGCCTCCGCACTGTCCAGCTGTCACATGATGACCTTCCTCGCGCTGGCGGCCAAGGCCAAATGGCCCGTGGCCAGCTATCACGACCATGCTGTGGCCCATCTCGGCAAGAACGCGAAGGGGCAGATGTCGATCACGCGTGTCGACCTGCATCCGGTGGTGCGCTTCGACACCGGCTTTCAGGTCAGCGCGGAGGAGCTGGGCCATATGCAGGGCCGTGCGCATCGCTACTGCTTCATCGCCAATTCGCTCGCCGACAGCGTCGAAGTCAACATTCTGTAGGCCCTTGCAAAGGAATAGCCCGTGCCAGAGAAGGATATTTTGCTACGTGAACGGGATGATTACGGCGTCCTGCGGCTAACCATGAACGATGCCGGACGGCGCAACGCACTCTCCGAAGCAATGCTGGCGGGGTTGAGCGCGGCCTTCGCGGATGGTGGAGCCGATCCGGCGGTGCGTGTCATTGTCCTGGCGGCCATCGGCCCTGCCTTCTGCGCCGGTCATGACCTGAAGGAAATGACCGCCGGGCGTAGCGACCCCGATCGCGGCCGGGCCTATTTCACCAAGATCATGTCCATGTGTTCCGGCCTCATGCAGGCGATCGTCAACTGCCCGAAACCTGTAATCGCCGAGGTCACGGGAGTTGCAACGGCGGCGGGCTGCCAGCTCGTCGCCAGCTGCGACCTCGCCGTTGCCGCCGACACCGCCCGCTTCAGCACGCCGGGCGTTCACATCGGTCTCTTCTGTTCCACGCCGATGGTGGCCCTGTCACGCAACGTCGGCAACAAGCACGCGATGGAAATGCTGCTGACCGGCGACATGACCTCCGCGGACCGCGCCGCCGAGATCGGGCTGGTCAATCGCGTCGTTCCTGCCGCGGCTCTTCAGGAGACCACCGGCGCATTGGCCCGCAAGATCGCGTCCAAGTCCAGCATGACGCTCGCGATCGGAAAACAGGCCTTCTATGCGCAACGCGAGATGCCCCTGGCAGACGCCTATGCCTACGCCTCCGAGGTGATGGTCGAGAACATGCTTGCCCTGGACGCCGAAGAAGGCATCGGCGCCTTCATCGAAAAACGCTCGCCCCAATGGCAGGACCGGTGACGCGGGCCATGCGTTTTCCACCTAGCGGATGATGCTCTCTCGGCCTTAACGGTCGCTCATGCGGGTGCCCGGGAGCGGGCCGCGACAAACCCGACCAGGTCTGCGACCGCCCGCTTGATCTGGAAGATGTCAAACCCGCCAAATATCCTGTAGCCGCGGGAAAAAAGCGCCTCGACTTCCGCCTCCGTGTTCGCGGGGCCGCCGCCGAGCGGCATTTTTGCCGCCATTGCCGCAGCCTCGATCTTACCGACGGCTTCGCGGAAAACCGGATGATCGAACTGACCGGACACACCCAGCGATGTCGAAAGATCAAAAGGCGCCACAAAAGCCATATCCACCCCATCGACTGCGAAGATGGCGTCTATGTTCTGCACCGCCTCGGTTGTCTCGATCAGCAGGCAGCAGACGGTCTTGTCTCCAAATTCCGGAAGGTATTCCATGGGCGGAACACCCCACCGGGAATGCGCGACGAAGGCACCCCACCCCCGGATGCCGAGGGGAGGATACCGCATCGAGGCGACACACGCGGCGGCTTCCTCCGCTGTCCGGACCAGCGGAAACACAATACCTTCGGCCCCCATGTCGAGTGCAAGTTTCACATTTGCCGGGTTGTGATCGATAACCCGCACCAATGGCGCGCAGCCGGTACCCTGTGTTGCCATGATCATGGCATGCAGGGTCTCGTTGTTGGTCGCGGCATGTTCCCGGTCGATGATAATGAGATCCAGGCCTGCTGACGCGACCGCCTGTGCCAACGTCGGGGAGGGAATTATGCATACCTCCGAAGCCAACAGGTGCGCAGGATCTGCAAGTTTAGCCTTGAGTTTCACGCCGGTTCTCCCTTCGGAGCAGATGCCAGAGGAGTTTTTGCCGTTTCAAAAACCAAAGCAACACATATTTGGTGCGGGGGGACTGGCCCGCCCCAGATCGGATGCCCCGTCACGGCTGGAGGCGATTGTTCTCCACGATTGGACCTATGACCAGATCAGGCTGCTTCTGCACGCCGGGCGTTTATTTCTGCCTCTTCTGTTCCGCTCCGATGGCGGCCTGTTGCGGAATACCGGCGGCAAACCTGCAATGAAAAGACTGCTCACAATGCAGATGGCCAGTGTCCTTTCCCTTGAGCTAGCCTGAACGTGCCGCCGGTGCCTTTTCCGCCCAAACGTTTGAACGCCCAACCCGTTGCCGCTGTTTTCCGGAGACCAGATAGACCCCAAGCAGAATCAACGGAATTGCAAGCCAGGTATTCCAGTCCGGCTCCTCACCGAGAACGGCGATGCCGAGAAGGGTTCCAAGAACCGGAATGACGTAGTTGGTCTGCTGCATACGGGTGGCGCCGATGCGCGGGACCAGATGGAAATAGAGGATTGCGGCCAGACCCGTCGACCCGACACCGAGATAGGCAAGGGCGAG
Organism: Roseibium sp.; assembly: GCF_050301095.1. Taxonomy (GTDB): domain Bacteria; phylum Pseudomonadota; class Alphaproteobacteria; order Rhizobiales; family Stappiaceae; genus Roseibium. The sequence continues at coordinate 7,990 of NZ_JBNKYW010000155.1, read as the reverse complement.
CACCGAGGGCAGCGCGAAGCCCGGCAGACCGTGCGAAGAAAGTTTGAATGCAGTCACTGACGCGATGGCCAGCGCCCCGACCAGAACGGAGGCAGCCGCCATCTGGCGCGCATTGGGCCAGGCAAAACGGCGCGCAAACAGGGTGGTGAACGCATAACAGAGCGCGGCGAGGACGAGCGCGAGCTTCGGCACAAGGTCCCCGGTCAGACCGCTCAACGCCTCGGGTCCGACCAGGACCAGAACACCGCCGAATCCGGCAGCGGCTCCAAGTACCTTCAGGGGACCGAGCGTTTCGTCGGTGTGAATCAACGGCGCCACCGCGAGCGTCACGATCGGGGCAACGCCCATGAGGAGTGCTGCAAGGCCGGAGTTCACGTGCTGTTCGGCAAAGCTGATCAGAAGAAACGGAAAGACGTTTCCTGTCAGCCCGACCGTGGTTGCGATCGCCCACCCCCGCCAGCTCAGCCGCAAGCTTCCATCCACCAGGAAAACAACGATCACAAGCATCAGGGCCCCGATGATCATGCGGCCGGACACAAGCGTGAACGGATCGAAGGCCTCAAGGCCTATGTCGATGGCCACATAGGAACAGCCCCAAAGCAGGGTCAGCAAGACCCATAGTCCGAATTCCTTTGCACTCACCGGCTGCTCTCCCTAAAATGCTACGATTTCAATAGCGCGCTATCGAAAGAATAGCAACAGGAGAGGCCGTGACCGAAATTCCCGTTCCTGGAAAGGCCGTGCGCGGTTCGCGCAGCGGCAGCCCGATCATGGCGATGTTCGACCTTCTGGGGAGGCGGTGGGCAATGGGGGTTCTGTGGACACTCACGGAACGGGGGCCCCTGACCTTCCGGGCGCTTCAGGACGCCTGCGAGACGATTTCCCCGGCCGTTCTGAATGCCCGGCTGAAGGAACTGAGAGCCGCCGGGTTCCTCACCCAGGGCGACGGCGGCTATCAGGTGACGGACTTCGGTGAAGAGGTCTACAAGGCGTTGTTGCCGCTATCGAAAGTGTCGAAGAAATGGGCGGATCTGCTTTCCGCGAAGCAGGAAGCCTGACGAATGCCTGCATGCTGGCAGAGGAATTCGGCTGACCGGCGCTTATCTGGAGTGGCCTTTGACTGCTGGCGAGCCTCGCCATCATCACTTTCGGCCTCCGCCGGGATCTCGGCGAAAGCAGCAATCCCGATTTCCGGAAAGGCAGACGGAAACAGGGTTATGCCAACCAGCGTTGGCTGACATCAGTGGGTCACGGCTTCGGCAATCTGGAGAAAGGCAAAAGGCGGGATCCTGTCGAGTTTCCTGGCAACATCCATGTTCACCACATAGGCAAAGTCCGTTGCCCGCGCGATCGGAAGATCGCCCGGCGTTTCCCCGTCCCGCAAGATGCGGAGCGCCTGGTCCGCGGCAAGACGGCCGATGTCGTAATACCTGGCGGCGATGGAAAGGAGCGCCTGTTCCTCGCGCACGAGGCTTTCGTAGGGGCTGACAATGGCAATGCCGTTTTCGACGGCTGAGGACGTGTAAAGCGTCCCGTTTTTCCGAAGGAACGAGCTTGAACCGAGATACATCCACTTAACGCCGCGTTCGCGCAACTCGGCCATACGCAACGGGATTGTCTCCGGTGCGGGCGCACCTTTGTTTCCCGGATCGAGTTCGATCGCCACGAGTTCGACCCCGAGCGTCGGCGCGAGCGCTTCCAGTTCCTCCTTCTTGAGGACCGAATTGCGTTCATTGGAGTGGTAGAGCAGACCGAGCTTCTGGAAAGTCGGGTCATATTGGCGAATAACCGCCACCTGCACGCTTTCCGGTGCCCGGTTGAATGTGCCGGCAACGTTCGGCCGGCCGCTGGCCTCGAAGCTTTCGGCAATATTGGTGCCGAAGGGATCGGCAACAACCGTGAACACGACCGGAATGTCCTCCAGGAACCTGCCACTGCCGACATCGTTCAACGTGCCGATCACCCCAAGCGTCACGCTGGTGCCGAAGGTCAGCACCAGGTCGGGGCGGGTTTCCTTCGCCTCGGCAACAATCGCGGGCAACCTTGTCTTGTCCTGGTCGATATCACGAACAACGACATCCGCCGGAAAACCGCTTTCTGCGATGGCATCCTGAAATCCCTGGCACAGATGCTCACAGCCTTCGTAAAAAACGCTCAGAATGGTGCGTCGACCGTCTTCCGCTACGGCAGAAACAATGCTGAATAAAAGAATGGCGAAAGCCAGAAGCAGTCGAGAACCCGACACGTGATTTTCCCCCACGTTTATGCTGAAACCGGAAAATGTTACCCTACGCAAGGCTTGAGCGCATCCCGTTTTCTGAAACCGTCTTCTTTGGCCATACGCATCGAATGCCCGAAGGGCCCGTCTTCAATCCCTCGTCTTTTCCGGATCTTCACGAAGGAAAACTATTGCCGCCAGAACAGTCCCGGCGAGCACCCAGGCCGCGATAGCTCCAATGGCAGCTGTGTAACCGAACGCCCCGGCAATCCCCGCCATGACGACAAGACCTACGACGCTGCCCACCCGTTCAAGCGTTCTCAGCGAACCGAGAACGGCGACAATTCCAACGTCCTTCAGCCCGGTTTCGGCCTCTGCCATCACCAGGGAAACCTGCGCCCCCCGCGCCAGTCCGAACCCGAGGCCCGAGACCGCGAGCGCGATGACCAGAACCGTGACGTCCGGCCGGAAGGCAAACAGGGCCAGCGCCAATCCGGCCATCAATGCGGCCAGAACCGCCAGATAGCGAACCGGCAGTCCAGTCTGGGCCAGGCTACCGCCGAGGGGACCGGCGGCGATGACACCGATAAAATAAAGCGTAAGCGCACGGCCGATGTCAGCGGTGGAAGCTCCGAGGGAATCGAGGGTCAAGGCAACCAGGTAGGAGACGAAGGCCTGCATGATGACGCCCATCGGGACGGCGACACCCATCAGCACGGCAAGAAAGCGCCGGTTCTGCAGCGGGGCAAATATGGCGCGCAGACTGAATCTGTCCTCGGAGCCCGCGTTTGATCCGGCGCCCGGCGCAATCAGCCAGAAACTCAAGACCGCCGAGACACCGATCAGAACGGCACTGAGCAGAAAGACGTTCTGCTGGCCGAGCCTGTCGGCAAGAACGCCGCCAAGCGACACACCCGCCAGCACACCACCGAAGAGCACAAGTGTGAACGTCCCCAGCAGACGGTCGCGGGTTTCGCGCGTTGCCGTATCGATCACGTAATCCTGACATGCGAGCGTGATGAGCGCGTAGCCGACGCCAGTGACCGAGCGCCAGAAGATGATCTCCTGTGCCGTTTGCGCAAAATACAGTCCCAGATGCGCACCGATCATGGGAACTCCCGCGGCGAGAAACAGCGTTCGCAACCCGAAGCGCTGCCCCAACCCGCGCGCGAACGGCGATGCCACGATGATCGCAAGCAGATATCCAGCCAGAGGCAAGCTGAGCAGTACGCTCTGGTTCAGCCAAGGCCAAAGATTTTCTGACGCCCTCGTGTAAAGCGGCAGAAAAGCCAGCGGCAGTTCGTCGGCTGTGGCAAACAGGAACAGCGCAAGCCGGATGTCGTTGAAATAGGAGATCCTGAGCGGTGCGGGCGGAAAGTGATCGAAACCGAAACGCGCCCTGACACTTTGAGCAGGCATGCCTTTGAACACCGAACCGGCATTTGCGAGCGCGTTTTCGACAGAGGCGTGAACGGTATGCGCCCGCTCGGACAATTGCCGGGAAAGACCGGCGATCACACCCGAAGCAGTCGGCTTGGCGGTCCTGGAGAAATCTCCCGCCGCCTGCATCGCAGCCAGACGCTGCAACCGGTCGAGAGGCGCGGTCAACGACCGGCTTGTCAGGAGCACCATGATCTCAAAAGCGATGAGCGCGGTGACGAGAGCGACGACGCTCATGTCGAGAAAGACATCCCGAAACCGTTTTGCAATGAAGGCCGGGTCTATGTCGATCACCACATAGGCAATCTCTTCGCCCTGATGCAGGATCGGATGACTGCGAACATCCTTGCGCTGCCTCGGAGGCGCCAGATAGGGATCGATCCGTTGACCGGCCTCCAATACGATCCGGCCTGTCGCGACCGCAACATAGGCCACTTCCGGCAATCGGGTCAGCATGTCGCCGAAATAGTTTTCGGCTCCGACCAAGTTGCCGAGCGGCGCGCCTGCGTCGACGGCCCGCCGGACATTTTCGCTGACAACGACGCCCACAAGGTTGGCGCGCGCCGCAAGTTCGGGCTCTATGGACCGGTTGACATCGCGCAGGACCAGCAAACCGAGAACGATCGCGGAAAAGACAATGGCAATACCCGCCGCCGGAGCAATCCTGAGTGCGAGAACGCCGGCAAGGGAACCTGTGCGCTTTGGCGAGTGTACCTGTCTGTCTTGCGCCGCCCCCTGGTCCGCAGCATCATGCGCGTCCTCTTCTTCCGCCTTCGCGTCTTCTGTCAGGAACCGCAGCGCGGACTGATATTGACGGGAGGCTTCCGAGAGATTGTGCTTCAGACGAGACACTTCTGCTTCAAAGACGCCTTCTTCGACGTCCTTGTTGTCTCCTTCATCGGACACCGCCGGCGGTCCGGTCTTTCGCTGATCGGCGTCCTGCAAGGGTTTGAGGCGATCGATTGCCCGGCGGGGGCCGGCCAGCAGCAACCGAAGCACAAGGTAGGCGATTGCGGAGACCGTGACCCAGATTAGAATGCCGGCGACCGCCATGTTCCTGAAGATCGCGGCCGATGCCTGCGAAAGCCGGTCCTTCGGATAGGAAACGGCTACTGCGGCGACCGTGTCGCCGTCGGCCCGCTCAATGTTATGTCCACTGATGACATCGCTCTCGGTTTCCGTTCCCCACGTCTCCGTCTCGGCCAGTTGCATGGCCGTAAGGACCTCATCCGGAACCTTTTGGGGGCGTGGATCCAGGGTGCTGTGGACGATGATGCCCGATGGATTGAGCGTATGTGCGGCGCTGATTTCAGCGTCCATTTCCTTTGCGCGGGACACAACCGCATCGCCGTTGCGGATCATCGAAACCGGCAGACCGAGATCGGCGATCGGCTTGTAGGAGGCAACGATGGTCTGGGCGATGACCGCAATGCGCTGGCGAAGCAGTTCGGAATAGATCGCGTCATGCTGCAGAACGGCAAGCAGCCCGAGGATCACCTGAACCACGAATATCACCGCGGTGAACGTCAGCCAGCTGCGAAACAACATATGCTGGCCTCCCCCGCGATAATAACCTTGGACCAAAAAAATTAGCTGCGGCCGGGCAGCCGGAGCTTTATTTCCAGCATCTTAGGCAAAGATCGAGTTGTCAATTTCAATGCTCGCGGCAATGGTGAAATTCCTGACACTGACATTGCCGGATCCGGATGCATCGACAGGACGGGGCAGAACCGCCAGGCTGACCTTCCGAGCGCTTCAGAACGCGGGCGAGACAATTTCCCAGTGGTTCCGAATGTCCAGGTGAGGGAACTGCACGCCGCCGGTTTTCTCGCCCAGGGCGACGGCGGTTACCGGGTGACGGACTTCGGCGAAGAGGTCAACCAGGCCTTGCAACCGCTGTCGAAAGTGTCGAAAGAATAGGTGGACCTGCTTTCTGCGAAGCAGGAAGACTGACGGATGCCAAGTGCTATCTAAACATGGTTTGACTGATCGGTGCGCGGTACATGCATTTTCTCAAGGGCCATTGGCAGCTTCTTTTCCTCATCACGGTGATCTTCCTCCTCTGGACCACGCCCGTCGTGCTTCCGCTCAAGTTTATGATCGTCTATCTGCACGAGCTTTCGCACGGCCTCGCCGCACTGCTGACCGGCGGGTCGATTGTCGAGATTTCCCTGTCGCCGCAACAGGGCGGCCATGCGATCACCCGGGGCGGTTCGCGGTTTCTGATACTCTCCGCAGGTTATGTCGGCTCGCTGGTGCTTGGCGCAGGACTGCTGACGATTGCCTTGCGGTCGGAAGCCGACCGCTTCGTCGTCGGGCTGTTCGGGGCCGTTACGCTTCTGGTGACCGGCCTCTATATCCGTGACCTGTTTCCGCTGGCCTTCTGCACGCTGACCGGCGGCGGACTTCTTGCCATGGCGCGTTACCTCGGCCACGGGGCCAACGACCTGACCCTGCGCATCATCGGCCTGGCCAGCCTGCTCTATGTGCCCTACGACATTTTCGACGATACGATTGCCCGTTCCGGGGAACGGTCGGACGCCTTCCTCCTGTCCGAGGAATTCGGCGGACCGGTGATGTTCTGGGGCGGGCTTTGGCTGGTTCTCAGCCTGGCGGTCGTCTTTCTGTGCCTGCGCTACGGCATCGGGCCGGACAGCAACATCCCGCTCGGCCGGTTCAGCCGGACAAAGGAACAGAGATCCTCCCGGTCAGGCTGACCGGCTGCATCGCTCACATTTGGTCCGGGCTCACATGCCGAGCCAGGCCGACAGCCGCGACGGCTGGCGGACAATGCCGTCCTGGTTGAAGTGATGAATGCAGAAATGCGCCCAGCTGTCCTCATAGGACATTTCCATTTCGCCCTTCACCTCGGTACTGCCGAGGCCAAGCTCGGCGTAGGTGAATTCGAAACTGCCGTCGCGGCGGGCAATCGCGATATGGAACGGTTCGCCGGAAAATTCGTTGATTTTCGGACTGGCTCTGCTGATCAGAATGCCCGGGATTTCAACCCGCGCGGTCCGGGCTTCCAGATCCGCCTCCAGATCGATCTGCAGAAACTGCGTTTCGCAGAAATCGGAACACATGGAGGCAAAGACGGCAAACATGTTGCTTCCCGGTTCGCAGGCCTTGCCTGAAAGGATCGTTTCCAACGCATGCCGCTGCGCGGCATCCGCGCGTTCGTCGATCACGAACTGGCATTTTCCGCCACCTTCGGCGATCTCTCCGGGCCACTTGTAGATCGTCGCCCATCTCAATCCGGTTAGCGGCGTATCGTTGAAATAACCTTCGACGAGTTCGCCGACAAAGGCCGACTGGCAGTAGCCGTGGGTGCTTGGAAGATTGAACTGGCAGCCGCAGTTGATTGCGCAGTTGCAGTTGTCATAGGTCTCGCTCCTGAAGAGCCATTGATCAGTCATGATGTCACTCCTCGCTTCTGAGCCGGAAGTGAGCGCCCCCTCGCTTCACATCATAGCACACCTCACGCAGCGCCCCTTGCCGCCCGACACGGATTTCTCCGGTCCTCCCGGTTCCTTTTGCGATATGCTCGGGCTCTGTGGCAGGGCCTCCGTGCCGCCGCCGGATCCATCAACGATTTGAGATGAGGCAGACATGCTGGACCTGCGCCCGAACTGCGAATGCTGCGACAGGGATCTTCCACCAGACTCGGGTGAAGCCCTCATCTGTACGTTCGAATGCACCTTCTGCGCCGATTGCGCCAGTGAGGTTCTAAAGGGCGTCTGCCCCAACTGCGGCGGGAACCTTCAGCCACGCCCGATCCGCCCGGCCGCCGCCCTTCTTCGGCACCCGGCTTCAACCGAGCGGATCGTCAAAGCCGGAGGGTGCCAGCGGTCCGCCGGCGGTTAGACCCCGTCCTTTGGGTGTTGGATCAGCTCAGGCCGAAACCAACAAAGACGACGAGCAATCCGGCCAGTGTCGACAGGAGCTTCGGTAACGGCTTTTCATAGCCGATCACGCCGTAGGAAATCAGGGCAAGGCCCAGGCCGATCTTGACGAAGGCAATCAGCGCCGGACCGGGCGACGACGTCAGCTCGATCACGGCCGGATTGGCAATCATGGCAAGGGGAATGATGTAGAGCCCGATGCCGAGCGCCATGGCGGACATCGCAACCTTCAACCAGTTCTCCCCGACCATTCCGGCCGCTATGAAAACCGCGCCGCAGACGGGCGGTGTGATGGTGGACAGAAGCGCGAACCAGAAAACGAAGAGATGCGCCTGCAAGGGGTCGAGGCCGAGCTGGATCAGCGCGGGTCCCGCCACCGACACGCAGATCACGTAGGCCGCCGTCGTGGGCACCTCCATGCCGAGGACCA
>NZ_JBNKYW010000154.1:0-29996 GCF_050301095.1 Roseibium sp. | reverse complement strand
CGCTCGATGAATTGCGCGTCATTGCCGCCGCCGTGATCGGCGGAACGGCTCTGGCCGGCGGTATCGGGACGATCTACGGCGCCATTCTGGGGGCCCTGATCATGCAGTCGTTGCAATCGGGCATGGCCATGGTCGGCGTCGATGCGCCGCTTCAGAACATCGTTGTCGGCACCGTGCTGGTTCTCGCCGTACTGGTCGACATCATCTATCGCAAGCGCACGGGAGACTGAGATATGGACGCGCCTCTCGTAGAAATGAAAGACATGTGCATCTCCTTTGGTGGGGTGCGCGCCGTGGACCACGTCTCTGTCGATCTCTATCCCGGTGAAGTGGTGGGCCTGCTTGGCCACAACGGTGCCGGCAAATCAACGCTGATCAAGATCCTGTCCGGGGCCTACAAGTCCGACAGCGGCGAAATCCGCATCGAGGGCAAGGAAGTTCATATCCACTCGCCGCGGGACGCGCGGGCGCAGAACATCGAGACCATCTACCAGACGCTCGCTCTGGCGGACAATCTCGACGCCGCGTCCAACCTGTTTCTCGGCCGGGAACTGACCTCGCCGCTGGGCTTTGTCGATGACGACGCCATGGAAGCGGAAACCCGCAAGATCATGGGCCGGCTCAATCCGAACTTCAAAAAGTTCCATGCGCCGGTGAAGGCCCTCTCGGGCGGCCAGCGCCAGTCGGTGGCAATTGCCCGCGCGGTTTACTTCAACGCCAAGATCCTGATCATGGACGAGCCGACAGCCGCGCTCGGCGTGCATGAAACGCAGATGGTGGCCGAGCTGATCCAGGAACTGAAGAAACAGGGCCTCGGCATTTTCCTGATCAGCCACGACATTCATGACGTCTTCCAGCTCTGCGATCGCATTGCCGTCATGAAGAATGGCCAGCTTGTCGGCACCGCCCGTACCCAGGACGTGACTGACGACGATGTGCTCGGCATGATCATTCTCGGAAAGTGCCCGGACGGGGCCACCCCGGGACCGGGTGCTCTTGTCGACGACACTGTGGTCGGATAAACCGGCCTGATCCGCGGGCAACCGCCCGCGGATCTTCGCACGGGTGTGCCGGGGCTTACCCCTTGGGCCAAACAGTGCGAAGATCCATGCCGAAACCCTGAACAAGGGCATCGGCATTCTTTTTGATTGTTTTTGAGGAACGCACCTCATGTTTATCGGCATCGATATCGGTACCAGTTCGGTCAAGGCCATCCTGCTCGGTGAAGACCAGTCCCTGATCGCCTCGGCAACGGCGGAGCTGACCGTCGAGCGGCCTCATCCCGGCTGGTCCGAACAGGACCCGGACAGCTGGTGGACGGCCTGCGAAACCGTGCTGGATGCCTTGAAGGCTCAGGCGCCCAGGCAAATGGCGGCGGTGAAGGGCATTGGCCTGTCCGGCCACATGCATGGCGCTACCCTGCTGGATTCGGCGGGCAATCCGCTGCGCCCCTGCATTCTCTGGAACGACGGCCGTTCGGGAAAGCAATGCGCGGAGCTGGAGGCGAGCGAACCGAAATTCCTGACACTCGGCGGCAACCGGGTCATGCCTGGCTTCACCGCGCCGAAACTGCAATGGGTTCGCGAGAATGAACCGGAGACTTTTGCCAGGACCGAAATGGTGCTGCTGCCGAAGGACTATGTACGCTTCAAACTGACCGGCGACTACGTTGGCGACATGTCCGACAGTGCCGGAACACTGTGGCTCGACGTCGCCAGAAGGGACTGGAGCGACGAGCTGCTGGCTGCGACCGGACTTAGCCGCAAGAACATGCCGCGCCTTGTCGAGGGCTCGGAAAGTTCGGGCACGCTGAAGCCGGAACTCTGCGCCCGCTGGGGGTTCGGCGCCGCACCCGTCGTCGCCGGTGGCGGCGGTGACAACGCGGCCTCCGCATGCGGCGTCGGTGCCGTCGAGCCGGGTTCGGCCTTCGTCTCGCTCGGCACCTCCGGCGTTCTCTTTGTCACCAACGACCGGTTCTCGCCGAATGTTGAAAGCGCCGTTCACGCCTTCTGCCACGCCGTGCCGGACACTTGGCACCAGATGGGGGTTATCCTGTCGGCCACCGACAGCCTGAACTGGCTGGCGAGGACCTTGAAGAAGGCGCCGTCCAAGTTGACTGGCGCCCTGACATCGGTCAACGGACCGTCACCGGTCTCTTTCCTGCCTTACCTGGGCGGGGAACGCACCCCGCACAACGACGTCGGCATCCGTGCCGGGTTCTTCGGAATATCGCACGAAACGGACGATGCGGTCCTGACCCATGCGGTGCTTGATGGCGTGGCCTTTGCCCTGAAGGACTGCCTGGAGGCGCTCAGTGTCGCAGGAACGAAGGTCGAGCGCGTGCTGGCCGTCGGTGGCGGCTCCCGCTCCGAGGTCTGGCTGGAGATCATCGCCAGCCTCCTGAATGTGACCGTGGATGTGCCGGTCGACGGCGACTTCGGAGCGTCCCTGGGGGCTGCCCGGCTCGGGCAGGCCGCGGCGCTCGGAACGACGGAGGGCATCTTTGCCAAACCGGCCCTGAAAGCCAGCATCGATCCCGTTCCTGCCCTGACTGAAAGATACGCCGAAGGCTATGGCCGCTGGCGCAAGCTTTATCCGGCGCTCAAGCAGGCCGGATTTTAGAACAACCACCGTTTTGGGATCCTCAGTCGATCGCGACTGGAGATCCACCGATCTCAAGGAGTAGACAAATGAGCACTGGATTTTTCGGCGATCTGCAGCCGGTTCAATTCGCCGGCCCCGACAGCCGCGATCCGCTGGCCTACCGCCACTACAACAAGGACGAGATCGTCCTGGGCAAGCGCATGGAAGACCATCTGCGTTTTGCCGTCTGCTACTGGCACAGCTTCTGCTGGCCGGGCACCGATCCCTTCGGCGGGGAAACCTTCATGCGCTCCTGGATGGCGGCGGGTGGCGATCCGATGGAACAGGCGAAACTGAAGGCCGATGTCGCCTTCGAGATGTTCCAGATCCTCGGCATGCCGTTCTTCACTTTCCACGACCGCGATGTCGCGCCGGAAGGAAGAACGCTGGCGGAAAGCAACGCCAACGTGAACGCCATTGCCGACATTTTTGAGAAGAAGATGGCCGAGACCGGCATCAAGCTGCTCTGGGGCACGGCCAACATGTTCTCCAACCGCCGCTTCATGGCGGGCGCCGCCACCAACCCGGATCCGGAGGTCTTCGCCTATGCCGCGGCCCAGGTGAAAAACGCCATGGACGTCACCTACCGCCTCGGCGGGGAGAACTATGTGCTGTGGGGCGGACGCGAGGGCTATGAAACCCTGCTTAACACCAACATCAGGCAGGAGATGGACCAGTTTGGCCGCTTCCTGAACATGGTTGTGGAGTACAAGCACAAGATCGGCTTCAAGGGCGCGATCCTGATCGAGCCGAAGCCGCAGGAGCCTTCCAAGCACCAGTACGATTACGACGTTGCCACCGTCTACGGCTTCCTGAAGGCCTATGGTCTGGAAAACGAAGTCAAGATGAACATCGAACAGGGTCACGCCATCCTGGCCGGGCATTCCTTCGAACATGAGCTGCACATGGCCCGGTCGCTCGGCATCTTCGGCTCCGTCGACATGAACCGCAACGACTACCAGTGCGGCTGGGACACCGACCATTTCGGCATGAATGTGCCCGAACTGGCACTGGCCTACTATGAGATCCTGATGGCGGGCGGCTTCACCACCGGCGGCACCAACTTCGATGCCAAGCTGCGCCGCCAGTCGCTGGACCCGGTCGACCTGATCCAGGCCCATGTCGGCTCCGCCGACGCCATTGCCCGTGGCCTCAAGGCGGCGGCAGCCATGATGGAAGACGGTCGCCTGAAAGACTTCGTCGACGAGCGCTATGCCGGCTGGCAGAAGCCGGAAAACGCGGACATCCTGAAAGGCGGATCGTCTCTCGAGGCGCTCGCCGAACGTGTCCACGCCAGCGATCTGGAACCGCAGCCGAAATCCGGCAAGCAGGAATACCTGGAAAGCCTGGTAAACCTGTTCGTCTGACGGGAAAGAGGGCCTCCGGACTTTCCGGAGGCTCAACACGGCAACAGACCACGGTTTGTCATCACCCCAGGACGCTCCAAGGGCGTTCCGGAGGCCTGCCGGCCAAAGGTCAAGTGTCCGCAAACTTGTCCCGATATTCGCCGACGGTCGTGTTCAGGTGCCTTTTGAACGCCCGCTGCATCTGCTGAAAATCGGAAAAGCCGGAAACACGGATGGCGCTGCCGACGGGTGCACCACCCGCCAGTACATCCGCCGCCCGTTTGAGCCTGTAGCGTTCGAGATACTTCACCGGCGTCAGTCCGGAGCTTGCCGAGAACCGGCGGCTCAAAGTCCTTGGCGTCAGTCCGGCAGTGTCCGCCATCGTCTCCAGTGTCCAGTCGGCACCGGGATTGTCCTGCAGTGCGTCGACCAGCCGACCCAGTTCGCGGTCGCTGGAAAATTGCGCTTCGAGCAGGTCCGTGAACTGGTTCTGGCCACCGCTTCGTTTCAGGTAGACGACAAGTTCCCGGGCAACGGAAAGGGCCACCGCGTTGCCGTGGTCTCTGCGGATGATTTCCAGCGCCAGATCGATCCCGGATGCTACGCCCGCGGAGGTCATCACGTTTCCGTCGATGTGATAAAGCGCTTCCGTAGCCCAGTGCACCTCCGGGAACTGCTGGTGAGCCTGAGCGGCGCGGCGCCAGTGGGTCGTGGCATTCTTTCCTTTCAAAAGACCGGCTGAGGCCAGGATCAGTGCCCCGGAACAGATCGAGAGGACCCGCCGGTTGCCGCCTTTCGACGGCCAGCCGGCAAGGATGTCCAGTATCCTGGTGTCCTGCAGTGCGCGGTCGACTCCCTGGCCTCCGGGCACAAGGAGGTCCTGCGTACCGTCAAGGGTCGCGCGCGCATCGGCCTGCAGCCTCAGCCCGCAGGAAGAAAGGACCCCTTTGCCATCAGCGGACACAAAACGCAGCCTGTAGCGCTCCGGTCCGTCGGCATTGGACGAACTGAACGCCTGCACGGGCCCGGCCACGTCCAGAATGTTCAGGCCGTCGAAAAGCAGGATGTCGATCAGGCGAAGGGAATTGTCCATAATTGACGATACTATGTCATTATCGACACTCAATCCAGCCGGTAGATTTGACCGATCCCTCGGCAACCGGTCTGGACACACACATGCTCACGAGAAATTTCCTTCTGATCCTTCTTGCCAACATCGTGCTTGGATCGGCGATGCCGATGCTGATCATTCTGGGGGGGCTGGCCGGCGGCTGGCTTGCGCCCCATGAGTGGCTATCCACCGCACCGCCTTCGATGCAGATGCTTGCCGGGATCGTTGTCGCAACACCGGTATCGCTTTTCATGGGACGCTACGGCCGGCGCGCGGGCTTCCTGCTCGGCGCAGCGTGCCTCGTCGTTGGGGGAGGCCTCGCGGCAACGGCTCTCTTTCTGCAAAGCTTCGTTCTGCTCTGCCTGTCGCACACGGTCCTCGGTGCGGCGTTGATAAGCGTGAATTACTTCCGTTTCGCCGCCTCCGAGGCGGTTGCGGAAGAGCACCGCGCACAGGCGATTTCCTTCACGCTCGCCTCCGGACTGGTGGCAGCCCTGCTTGGGCCGCAGCTGTTTACCGAAGCCAGGGATCTGATGGCCCCCACGCCCTTGGCGGGCGCCTACCTTGCGATTGCCGGCCTCGGTGTTCTGGGAGCCGTGCCGGTCTTCTGGATCCGGATGCCGGCAACCTCGCCAAGGCCGTCCGGACGCCGGGCGGGCGGGGCGATGCGGATCCTGACCGGCAACCCCAGGGCAGTCACAGCCATCGGGCTTGCAGCCCTCTCGCAGGCGATGATGGTGCTTCTGATGACACCGACGCCTTTGGCGATGATCGGCTGCGGTTTCGGCGAGGACCAGGCCGCGGATGTCATCCGCTGGCATGTGATGGCCATGTTTGCGCCCGGTTTCGTGACCGGATCCCTGATCCGGCGGTTCGGCGGCAACAGGATCGCCATCATTGGGCTCGTCCTGCTGTTCGCCTCCGCGCTGACCGCCTGGTCCGGCATCGGGCTTCTTGACTTCTACGGAGCGCTCGTGCTGCTCGGTTTCGGCTGGAACTTCGGTTTCATCGGCGGAACGCATCTGCTGCAGGCAGCCTTGAGCGACGAGGAACGGCCGCTGGTGCAGGGTGTGAACGACACGCTGCTGGCGATTTCATCCGCGTCTGCATCGCTTCTTTCCGGAGCCCTCTTTGCCGGTATCGGCTGGACCGGTCTTGCGGCAGTGGCAGCCCCCATGCTGGCGGTGCTTGCACTTGTTCTGGCCGTCCGGTTCCGCCGCCGGGAAGTCCCGGTAACGGGCTGAGAGGTTCAGGGTAGGGCCCCTCCCTCCCTAAAAGAGCCGCAAACCGTCCGGATCGGCCAGATTGTGCAGGCGGTGCGCGGCGTTTCTGGCAAAGCGCAGGGTCACCGACTTGCGCGTTGCCGCCGCAAGCTTGTGCTCGGGCGCCTCGCGCAGGATCTCGGCACCGAACCCGTCCGAGACGATCAGCCCGGCCTCTTCGGGAAAAATCTCCAATGGGACATCCGGGTGGGTGGCGAAATAAAGCCGGTCGCAATGCTGCCGGTAGTCGGGCCACTTGCTGTCCGCGCGGAAATCGGCCACCGAGGATTTGACCTCGACGATCCAGAGTTCGTGCTTCGGTCCCAGCGCCAGGAGATCCGCCCGGCGTGCGGAGGCCAGCGTGACTTCGGCAAGGCATGCAAAGTCGAGCTGGCGCAGCAACCGTGCCGTCCCGCGCCACACTTTCAGTGCGGTTTCCGATTGCCGGCCGTCCTTGAGCGGGTCGTCCAGACGCAAGCGGCCGGAAGTGGGCTGAAGATCGTTGCTCATCCCGATTTTGTTCCATATTTGTTCGCATATTTCAAGTTGGCAAACGGAGGAGTTGACCTGTGAAGGGAAATTGCGTGTTCTAGCGTCATTGTAAAAAATACCGGATCGAACCGGGAGGGGTGGATGAAGCTGGAATTTTCACTGGGCAGCCTGATGCTTGCCGCGTGTCTCATGGTCGCGGGCGGCCCTGCATTTGCTGCAAAGGGCGATCTGAAAATCCGCGTGCCGAAATCCGCTCCGCTTCTGCAGGGCAAGACACTCGATCTGAGATTTGCGAAGTTCGCGCAGGGAATCTGGGTGACGGACGGGGGGGACTGTCCGGCGCCCAATATCGACCGGACACGGGCAGGCTCCACGCTGGCGATCTATCGCGGCCTGCTGGAGATGCAGGGGCGGATCTGTCAGGTCTATGGCGCCGAACGCGAGGGCCGGCAGACCCAGCGGGCGGCCCTCAATTGCCTTATGGACGATGGCGGAGAAGCAATCCAGCTCGTCACCGTCCAGCCGAGGGGCGCGGGCGGCCTGATGGTCCAGGAAGGCGAGCGCCCGCCGGTCCAGTTCCGGTTTTGCGAACAGATCACGCCGATCCTGCAGACCGCAGGCGACTGAGTTTGGTCCCTGTCTATTGTCGGGAAGGGCTATCGCATTTCGAAGGTTGCTGTTTGTGAGTCAATTCTGCTCTGAAAACCCTGGCTTTCGATGCCATGGCCGCGCCATGGCATGACGAAAGCACTGGTTTGCACGTTCTCTGACCGTGCAACTCTTCACAAAATCCGGAACATGCAGAGCGTGCTCTAGATTTCCGGGCCGGCCCAGATGTTCGACCGGGCAATCTTCTTCGGCGTCCGCGATTCGGAGATATGCGCCGTCAGGGGGTCCAGCTCGCACAGCGCTTCATATTGGCTTAGGAAGACCTGCCCTGTCAGGTGCTTCAGGAACTCTGTCTTTTTCAGCCGGTCCATGACGGGCCCCTTGACTTCCGAAAGATGGAAGGTGACGCCCGAGTCCGAAAGCCGATGGTTGATTTCCTCAAGGCTCTCCAGCGCGCTGGCGTCGATCTCGTTGACCGCCGGACACATCAGCACAACGTGTTCCAGATCCGGTTTTTCCGCGACAAGGGCGTAGATCTTGTCTTCCAGGAACCTGGAATTGGCGAAAAACAGGCTTTCGTCCACCCTGAGGGTCAGAACCCGCTGGCCGGTAACCACCTTGTGCCGGTCGATGTTCCGGAAATGCTCGGTTCCGGGAACAATGCCGACAATGGCCATATGCGGCCGGCTGCTGCGGTAGAGATAGAGCGCAATGGAAAGCCCGACGCCCGAGACCACGCCCGGTTCGACGCCGAAGAACAGCGTGATCAGAACCGTTGCGGCCATCGCCGCGAAATCGCTTTTCGAATAGGCGTAGGTCCGTTTGATCGCACCGAGATCCACGAGCGACAGGACGGCGACGATGATGGTCGCGGCAAGCGTTGCCTGGGGCAGATGCGTCAGAAGCGGCGTCAGGAACAAGGTGGCAAGGGCGATGCCGACGGCGGTGAAGGCTCCGGCGGCGGGCGTCGCCGCGCCGGCATCGAAATTGACGACGGAACGGGCGAAGCCGCCGGTCACCGGATAGCCGCCGGAAATGGCCGAAGCGATGTTGGACGCCCCGAGGCCGATCAGCTCCTGGTCCGGTTCGATGCGCTGACGCTTCTTGGCGGCCAGCGTCTGGGCAACGGAGACCGATTCCACGAAGCCGATGACCGAAATCAGCAGGGCAGGTCCGGCCAGCGCCAGCCAGAGTTCGCTGTCGAACGAGGGCAGGTGCGGCACCGGCAGGCCGGAGGGGATGTCACCGACAACCCGCACGCCCTTTTCGCCAAGTTGAAAGGCTGCGGACAGGCTCGTGGTGACGGCGACGGCCGCCACGGGTCCGGCCTTGGTCAGCGTGTCGGCGAGGAACGGTTTCAGGCCGAAGCCGAGCAGCAGCTTCTTCAGGCCCTTGCGGACCCAGAACAGGAAGGCTGTTGCCGAAACCCCGATCGCGAAGGTGATCCAGTTGACCTCGCCGAGGTGGCTGCCGATGGACAGCAGAATGTCGTAGAGCGTGTGGCCATTGGCTTTCACGCCCAGTATGTGCTTCAGCTGACTTGATGCGATCAGAAGGCCCGATGCGGTGATGAAGCCGGAAATGACCGGGTGGCTCAGGAGATTGGCAAGGAACCCCAGCCGGAACAGGCCCATGGCGATCAGCATGAGGCCGGAGAGAAGCGCAAGCACGATGGCCGCGCCGAGATATTCCGGCGTACCTTGCTGAGTTAGTTCGCCCACCGCCGAAGCGGTCATCAGGGACACGACGGCCACCGGGCCGACTGCGAGTGCCCGGCTTGTGCCGAAAAGGGCATAGGCAACCAGCGGCAGGATTGAGGCATAGAGCCCGACTTCCGGCGGCAATCCGGCCAGCAGGGCATAGGCGAGCGATTGCGGGATCAGCATGATCGTCACGATCACGGCGGCGACCAGGTCGTTGGTCGCCGTTTCCTTGCCGTAGGTCTTGCCCCAGTCGAGAATGGGCAGATAGCGCGTTAGCCAATTCATGAGTTCGGCCTGTGGTTTGCCATATAAAAGAAACGAGCCGGGGGACCGGCTCAAGTTTGATGGGGCCCGTGCTTTTTGGGGCTTATTATGCTGCCGTGACCTTTTCCGGCTTGGCCATCCATTCCTTGCCGCGCAGCATGGCGCGCCAGTAAACGGGTGGCAGGATGCGTTCCTTCAGCAGCCATGCGGTCCGCGTCGGCTTGGTCCCGTCCACCAGCCAACGCGGAAAGCTCGGCAACAGCGTTCCGCCGTAACCGAACTCGGCAAGAATGATCTTGCCGTGTTCTACGGTCAACGGGCAGGAGCCGTAACCGTCGTACTGCACGGTGGCACTGTGTCCATTGATGTCGGACACGATGTTTTCGGCCACCACCGGCGCCTGCTTGCGTGCCGCCGCCGCCGTCTTGGCATTGGGGGCATTCATCACATCCCCCAGCGACCAGATGTTGTCATAGGTCTTGTGGCGCAGGGTCGCCTGATCGACATCAACCCAGCCGGCCGCATCCGCCAGCGGCGAAACGCGGATGAAGTCCGGTGCCGTCTGGGGCGGTGTGACGTGGATCATGTCGAAGTCGACTTCGATTCGGCGAAGGTCCTTTTCAGGTTCCTTCACCTCGAAGACCGCCTTTTTCGCCGGCCCGTCGATGGCAACCAGATTGTGGAAGAAGTTCAGGTCGATGCCATAGCGGTTCACGTAGTCCATCAGCGCGGGTACGTAGTCCTTGACGCCGAAGAGCACGCCGCCCGCATTCATGAACTGAATATTGATGTTGCCGAGCCGTCCGGTCCTGACCCAGTAGTCGGCGGACAGGTACATTGCCTTCTGCGGCGCCCCGGCGCATTTGATCGGCATCGGCGGCTGGGTGAAGAGCGCCCGCCCGGTCTTGGTCTCCTGCACCAGTTGCCAGGTGTAGGGCGCCATGTCGTAGCGGTAGTTGGACGTCACGCCGTTCTTGCCGAGCGTTTCAACCAGTCCTTCGACCTTGTGCCAGTCGAGCTTGAGGCCCGGACAGACGACGAGCCGGCCGTATTTGACCACCCGGCAGCCGTCGAGGATGACCGCATTGTCCTTCGGCTCGAAGGCGGCGACCGCCGACTTGATCCAGTGCACGCCCTTCGGGATGAGAGAGCCCATGGTCTTGGCCGTGTCGGATGCCTGGAAGACACCGCCGCCGACCATGGTCCAGCCCGGCTGGTAGTAGTGCACGTCTGCCGGGTCGATGATGGCGATCTCCAGATCGGACTTGCGGGCAAGCAGGCTGGAGGCAACGGAAATCCCGGCCGCCCCGCCACCGACGATGACGACGTCGAAGCGGGCGTCTTCCGCCGTTTCCGTCGGCGTGCGGCCGCCGTTGGCGATCCGCCGCACCACCCCGGCCATGTCGTATCCGGCGGCCCGGGTCTGGGCCAGGATATCGGCCAGCGGCTGACTGCCGGCTTCCGACAGAGACCAGAGCGTGGTTGACCTTGTGCCGGTCCGGCAATAGGCCAGCACCGGCTTCGGCAGGCTGTTCATCAGCTCACCGAAGGCGGTGGCGTCCTCGTCCCGCACCTTGCCGGCGACGATCGGTAGATAGCGCGCTTCAAGCCCGAGCTTCTTCGCGGCCGTCTCGATTTCCTCGAAGGATGGCTGGTCGGCCCCTTCGCCGTCCGGCCGGTTGCAGATCACCGACCGGTAGCCCTGCTGGGCGATGGTCGCAAGATCTTCCGGCCGGATCTGGGGCGCGACCGTTATCTGTGCGTTGATTGCCTTCATGGTCGTGGTCTTCCGTCCTGGTACCTGGTCGAGGGTTAGAGCGTGTTCACCGGCACCTTGAGGAAGGTCTTGCCGCTGTCGTCCGCCGGCGGCAGCTGGCCGGCCCGCATGTTCACCTGGAGGGACGGAATGATCAGCTTGGGCATGTCAAGCGTGGCGTCCCGTTCGGTGCGGAACTTGACGAATTCGTCCTTCGTCTTGCCGCGGCCGACATGGATATTGTGCTCCTTTTCGGCTCCGACCGTGGTTTCCCACTGGATGTCGCGGCCGTTGGGGCCGTAGTCGTGGCACATGAACAGGCGCATGTCGTCCGGCAGGGCGAGCACCTTCTGGATGCTGTCGTAGAGCGTGCCGGCATCTCCGCCCGGGAAGTCGGCGCGGGCCGAACCGCCGTCAGGCATGAACAGCGTGTCGCCGGCAAAGGCGGCATCGCCCATCACATGGACCATGCAGGCCGGGGTGTGGCCGGGCGTATAGATGGCAAAGGCCGTCAGGCCGCCGATCTGGTAGGTGTCGCCATCCCTGAACAGGCGGTCGAACTGGCTGCCGTCCCGCTGGAACTCCGTGCCTTCGTTAAAGACCTTGCCGAAAGTTTCCTGAACGACGGTGATCTTGTCGCCGATGCCGAGCTTGCCGCCGAGCTTCTGCTGAATGTAGGGCGCGGCGGACAGGTGGTCTGCATGCACATGGGTTTCGATCAGCCACTCCAGCTCCAGGCCCTTGTCCTGGATGAAGGCGATGATTTCGTCGGCGTGATCGTAGGTGATACGGCCGGCGGCATAGTCGATGTCCATGACGCTGTCGACGACGGCACAGGACTTGGAGTCCGGATCCTTGACCACATAGCTGATGGTGTTGGTGGCCGGATCGAAAAAGGCAGTCACGTCCGGGGTGACGGTCATGTCGACCGGATAATTGGAATTGCTCACTTTGATCTCCCTGACTAATGGGTCAGATGGCTGTGTCTTTCAGGCCTTGACGGAGTTCCTGGGAACGCCTGCATTGCTCATCCACCGAGCGGCCAGCATGCCTGCGGCAATTGCGGCGATCGTGATGAGCGGGCCGGTCATGCCGATACCCAGAACCGGGATCAGGCCGCCCGGGCAAAATCCGCTTAGACCCCAGCCGATACCGAAGATGGCGGAACCGCCGACGAGTTTCAAATCGAGATCCTGTTTGGTCGGCAGCGTGAACTTGGAGGCCAGCAGGGGGTGCTGCATCCGGAACACAAGGCGATAGCCGATTGCGGTCACCAGCAGCGCTCCGCCCATCACGAAGGCAAGGCTCGGATCCCAGGTGCCGGCGACGTCGAAGAAGTTGAGCACCTTGGCTGGGTTGCCCATGCCGGAAATCAGAATGCCCGTTCCGAACAGGAGGCCGAATGCAAAAGCGGTAAGAAGTCTCATGCCCTTATCCTCCGATCACGTGACGGGTGATGAAGACCGTCAGGGCGGCTGTTGCCATGAAGGTCACGGTAGCGGCGATGGAACGTGCCGACAGCCGCGAAATGCCGCAGACGCCGTGGCCGCTCGTGCAGCCGGAGCCGAAGGTCGTGCCGACGCCGGTCAGAAAGCCGCCGACGATCAGCAGCAGGGGCGAGGACGGGATCGAGATCTGGGGAAGCTGTCCGGTGAAGGCGAGCAGGATCACGGGGCTTGCGACCATGCCCGCGAGGAACGCCGCGCGCCACGCCCAGTCCGAGTTCAAGTGTGTCGACATGAAACCGCTCAGGATGCCGTTGATGCCGGCGATCCGTCCGTGCGAGGCCATGAGGGCGACCGTTGCAAGCCCGATGAGCGTTCCGCCCGCGAAGCTGAGAAGTGGTGTGAAGTCAGTCATGATGGACCCCTGATTACTATATTTTCGAATATATGAATATAAGCCAAAAGTTTCAAGTGGAGGCTTTTTGAAAAAGTAGCAGGATCCGAAGCTTGAGGGAACGGCGCGCCGGACGGGCATTTCGTACGATTATTCCCGTTGCGCGTGGTTCCGGTGGACATAAGCGGTTGACTTGTCAGGTGTTCTTTCTGGCAGAAACCGGTCCCCGCGCCTCGGCCGGAAAGCGGCAACGATTTTCCAACCGCTCGGTTCGTGATAAGGTTTCCCGAAGACCCCTCGAAGGGAGACTGCTGTGCCGCAGGCCCGTTCAGAGCGCAGGCTGGCTGCCATCATGTGTGCAGATGCCGTCGGTTTCTCCAGGCGCATGGGGAGCGACGAAACGGGGACGCTGCACTTGCTGAATGCCTTGCGGGAGGAGGTCTTCGACCCGTTGGTGGCCGATCACAGCGGCCGCATTTTCAAGCTGACCGGAGACGGCGCGCTGGCGGTTTTCGGCAGCATCGTTGAAGGCGTGGAATGCGCGCTCGACATCCAGCGGAAGCTGAGGGGCCGCAACGAAACAACGGCTCCTGAAAAGCAGCTGGAGTTTCGTATTGGCGTCAATCTCGGTGACGTCCTGTTTCAGGGAGACGACATTTACGGTGACGGAGTGAACGTTGCCGCCCGCCTGGAAGCGCTGGCTCCGCCGGGCGGCGTGGCACTGAGCGGCGCCGCCTTTCGTCACCTGGCAGGCAAACTGGTGGCGGTTTTCGAAGACACCGGGTTACGCCCCCTGAAGAATATCGTCGAGCCGATCCATGTATATCTGTGGCCGCATGACGACAACGACGGCACCGGAAAGGGCGCCGGCGTTCAGGCCGGAACCGGCCTGCCGGTATCCGGAAAACCCGCCATCTGCATCCGTCCCTTTGTATGCCGAGGTGGGCAGGATGGAGATGATTTCTTCGGAGACGGCATTGCTGAAGACATCATTTACGGGATTTCGCGGTTCTCCGGCATAGACGTGATCGGGCGCTGTTCGGCCTTCGCGGAACGGACCCGGCACATGTCGGTTCAGGAAATGCGCGAGGAAATCGGCGTACGCTATGTGGTCGACGGCAGTGTCCGGCGGGGCGGCGGCCGTGTCAGGATTTCCGTGGAACTTACGGACAGCAAAAGCGGTCTGCAGGTCTGGGCCAACCGCTATGACCACGAACTGACGGACATCTTTGCCATCGAGGATGACATCGTCGAGGAAATCGTGGCGGCTCTTCCGGGGCAGATCCTGAAGGCGGAAACAAACCGGGTGAAACGGAAACCGCCCGAAGACATGACAGCCTACGACCATGTGATCGCGGGGCGATTGCACCATCACGCCGTGCGGCCGGAAGACAACCGGCTAGCCCAGCAGCACCTGTCGAGAGCCATCGAGCTGGACCCCGAGTATGCGGACGCCTACGCGTGGCGGGCCTGCACCCTCGGACAATCCGTCGAATTCGGGTTTTCGGAAGATCCCGAAGCGGTCGAGAACGAAGCTTTCGCCATGATCGACAAGGCGATGAGCATCGACGAAGATCATCTTGAGTGTCACAGGCTGCTGGCGGAAGTCTGCATGATGACGGGCAAGCTCGATCAGGCCGCGGTCCACAATGAACGGGCCCTGTCGATGAACTCTTTCGATCCGCGGCTGCTGGCGCAAAAGGGCGAAGTCCTGACCTGGCAGGGCGATGCCGCGGAAGGCGTGAACTGGGTCCGGCGGGCGATGGAACTCGATCCGTTCGGAGCACCCGGCCGGGCCCATCTCCTTGGAAACGCCCTTTTTGCGTCCGGCCGGTTTGAGGAAGCCGTGCGGGCCTACGGCATGATCCCGACGCCCGGATACCGGCACCTGGCCTTTACGGCCGCCGCGCAGGCGCAGGCCGGCAATCTTGCCGAGGCCCGCCGGCTGGCCCTGAAGGCGCGGCAGTTGAAGCCGGAGTTTTCGGTTCGGGAGGTGAGCGCTTCCCTGCCGTTCCGGGACCGGACCCTGGCCGTCCCCTTCGCCGATGCCATGAAGAAAGCCGGATTGCCGGACTGAGTGCCCGTTGTTGGCGGCCTTGTCTCAAGGTCTTGCCGAAAGAGTTTCCGTTGCGCGGCCGGAGGAAAGGACCACCTCCACGCCATCGGCACGTTTTCGTGTCGCGGCGCCAGGTAGGAGCAGGGCGGGATTGTCGGCGGCGTCCGGAACCTCGACATCGGTCTTGGGCCCGGAGAATTCTCCCATGGGCCGCAGGATGTCCTCATGGACCACGCTGCCGAGGTAAAGCGGGGAAAGGTGTCCGCCCCGCAGGATTTCATAGCGGCTCGGCCACAGGCGCAGCACCCATCGCCCGCCCCTGGCCTCGCCAGGATCCTTGCGGATCAGCACGAGGTCGGGCTGGCGGCCGTTCTGGCTGCGTGGCAGGATGGGGAGAGAATCCGGCGGTGTTTCACCTTCCACGAAGCCGCCCGCCGTCGTCAGCGACCATTTCGGCGGCAGTTGCCATCCGGCCTTTTCCGCGGTCTTCGCGAAGGCCTCCAGAGACCCGGAATACTGGATCACCAGGGGTTCTTCCCTGTCGCCGTTCAGTTCGATGCGGTGGGACGGCAAAAACCGCCAGCTTGTGTCGCGCCAGCCGGACGCCGTCAGGATTTCCTTGTTGGCGTGCGGGGCATAGGTTGCCAGGGCCGTGTCGAAGGACCTGGACAGATGCCAGCCGCCGAAGACGACAAGGGTGGCCGCCACAATTCCGGCAAGGGTCGTGCGGCCGATTTTCTCGTTGTGAATGGGACCGAAGACGAACGCAAAGGCGGACACCATCGCTGTTCCGAACAGGAGGCCGGCAAGCACGTCCGACATCCAGTGCGCCCCGAGATAGATCCGGGAAAAGCCGATGGTGATGACGAGCGTTGCGGTGACGGTGAAGATGGCGGCCTTGGCCCATCGTTTCAGATCGTGCGCGACGAGCACCGCGCAAATGCCGAACAGCACCGCGTTGAGGGTGGCGTGACCGCTGGGGAAACTGTAGGCATCCGCTCCCGCGTAAAGCTCGATCGGCCGCGAGCGGTGCAGCAGCAGCTTGAACAGCGGCACGAACAACGCGGTTCCCGCCATGGCGATGGCAAAACCGGTGCCGCGCCGCCAGGCTTTCCGGAGAAACAGATAGGCGGCAACCGCGATGCTGACGGCCGCGACCACGACCCCGTCGCCGAGTGTGGTCATGAAAACCATGATCCTGTCGCCGGCCGGTGTGCGCAGACTGTCGAACAGGTTCAGGATTGCCAGGTCCGCCCGTACCATCGGTTCGCCCGGGGCGACTTCGCCCATAAGCCAGAAAAAGGCAGGCATCGTGATCAGCAGCAGAACGGCCGAGGCGAGCATGCCGGCGGATCGTGGGTGAGCCGGATCGAAATTGCGAGCAATCCATTGCGACACCCGGTCCTCGCGCCTTGCGAAACCCTTGATGATGACCGCATGGGTATTGGGAAACAGTGGCAGGATGATCAGGATCAGCCAGCGGCCGAGCATCACCGCCAGGAAGACGATCACGAGCAGCGCCCCCACGACAACGGCAAGGCGCGTGCTGACCTGGCCGAGCGCATCCAGGGCGGACCCGGCAATGATCCCGGGGGCGATATGAGCCACTGTCCAGGCAAAGGCGGAGGTGACGTTGACCACGGTGAAACGGGTGAAATCCATGCCCGCCATACCGGCAATGCCGGGCACGACGGATTTGACGCCCGGAACGAAGCGGCCGATGAAAACGCTCTTGCCGCCATGCTGCTTGAAGAAGGCCTCGCCGCGCTCGATGATCTCCACATACTTGCAGAGCGGCCACATGCTCTTGATCTTGTCCTTGAAGAGATAGCCGATCCAGTAGGAGACGGCGTCACCCGCCGTTGCGCCGAGCGTCGTCCAGATGAAGAGCGGTACCGGATCCAGCTTGCCGAGCCCGATCAGTGTGCCGGCGCCGACGAGGACCACCGTCGTCGGCACGAAAAGGCCGATCAGGAACAGGGCCTCGCCCATGGCTGCCAGAAAGCAGATCAGACCTGCCAGCGACGGGTTGTCCGCGATGAAGGTCAATACGGGATCAATAAATTCGGTCACGGACCTTGGCCGGAAAATCGCGTTAAATAGGACGAAGGCCGGACGGTTCGGCCGTCCCGGGCTTCGATTACAGCTTCATATAGGCGCGCCGGCGCTGATCCGATAGGGAAAAAACACGTTCTTCCCTCGCGCCCGAATTTTGACGGCGGACATGGCGTTTTCACCTGAGCTGTTTCAAGATGGCGGCGCGCGACCTTTCCGGAGAGCCCGATGTTTGAATCCGCCCGCCTGCCGCAGAAGATGGACAAGAAAACCTTCAAGAAGCTGGAGCCGAAGCTGCGGGAGGCGTTGCTCGCCGCGCAATTGCCCGTCATCGAGAAACAGCCGTTTTCAACCCTGATCCTGGTCGACGGGCTGGACGGGGCCGGCAAGGGCGAAGCGGTCGCCCGTCTTTATGGCTGGATGGATGCACGCCACCTGGTCTGCAACGCCTATGGCGAACCCATGGACGAGGCGCGCCTCCGGCCACCGCTCTGGCGCTACTGGCGCGACCTGCCGGCCAAGGGGGACACCGCGATCGTTTTCGGCAGCTGGTACCAGAGCGTTCTGAAGGACTGGATCTACAAGAAGATCGACGAAGACGCTTTCGAAAAGGCCCTCGTCCGCATCCGCCGTTTCGAGGAAATGCTGGCAAACGAGGACGTGCTCATCCTCAAGTTCTGGTTTGTCCTTCCGAAGAAGGTGCAGGAAGAGCGCCTGAAGAGCATCGAGAAGAAGCATGCCGCGCGCCATGTGCTTTCCGACTGGGCGGCCCTGAAACACCACAAGAAAGCCAGCGAGGCGGGGGAGAAGATCATCCTGGAAACCAGCAAGGGTTACGCCCCCTGGTTCGTGATCCCCTCCCAGGACCCCGAATACCGCGATGCGGCCCTCGCCCAGACCGTTGCGGGCGCGATGAAGCTGAAGCTGGAAGACGGCGACGGGCACACGGTTGCCGCGCCGCCCGTTGTCGGCGGGGTGCGCAGGGAAACGGCGGTCGATGCGATCGACCTCACGGCCAGGCTGGAAAAACCGGACTACGAAAGGCTCAGGGACGAATACCAGAAGAAACTGTCCGACCTCTCCGACCGCAAGGCGTTGACCAAGACCGGTGTGGTTCTGGTTTTCCAGGGCAACGATGCCGCCGGCAAGGGCGGGGCGATCCGCCGGGTGATCCGGCCGCTCGACCCGCGCATCTACAAGGTTCACCCGATTTCGGCGCCGAGCGACGAAGAGAAGGCGCGGCCCTATCTCTGGCGGTTCTGGCGGCGCGTGCCGCGGAAAGGTCATTTCGCGATCTTCGACCGGTCCTGGTACGAGCGGGTGCTGGTGGAACGGGTGGAGGGCTTTGCCGGCCACGATGACTGGCTGAGGGCCTACAACGAGATCAATGAATTCGAGCAGGAGCTGACCGACTTCGGCTACATCGTCTGCAAGTTCTGGCTGGCCATTTCCGAGGAGGAGCAGTTGCGCCGCTTCAAGGCGCGCGAGGACACGGCTTACAAGCAGCACAAGATCACGGACGAGGACTGGCGCAACCGGCTGAAGTGGGACCAATACGCCATCGCCGCCGGTGACATGATCGACCGCACCTCAACGCACTACGCGCCCTGGACGCTGGTTTCCTCCGAGGACAAGCGCCACGCGAGGGTCGAGGTGCTGAAGACGATCTGCGAGCGGCTGGAGGAGAAGCTGTAAGGGGATCGGCCGTCGCCTCTCCTCTCACGGGAGATACCTGTCCGCGTCATCCCGGCCACGCGTAGCGCGAGCCGGGATCGGGGAGGCATTGATCGTTTTGGCTCGAAAACCGCTCTGGACCCTCCGGTCCCGGATCTCCCGGCGGTCGTCCGGGAGGACAAGGGAGAGAGCGTATTGGCAAGATCGGCCGCCAGCCTCACAGAGCCCCCGCCAGATAATCCATCGCCGCTTCGATCCCGCCCCGGCCATGGGGAATGCCGAGCTTGCGGAAGCCCAGTTCGATGGCCGACAGTGTGCCGAGCAGCATGACGGCGTTGACATGGCCCATATGGGCAATGCGGATGCCCTTGCCGGAAAGATCGCCGATGGTGCCGCCGATGGTCACACCGCAGACCTCCTTGGTGAAGGTCCTGAGCGCCGCCACATCCGCTTCCTCGATCCGGACCACGGTTACGCTGTTGGCGCGGGCATGCGGGTCGGTGATGTTGAAGCGGACAGCGCCCTCCCGCGACCATTCTGCAACAGCCCTTCGGGTGGCTTCGCCCAGCAGCGCATGGCGGTGCCAGACCCGTTCCAGGCCTTCCTCGAACAGCAGTTCCAGGGCTCTGCGGAAGCCGAACAGGAGGTGCTCTGGCGGTGTGCCGCAATATTTCTCGTAGTGCTCGGGTCCCTGGCGGAAGGTCCAGTCGGTGTAATTGGTTCTGAGATCCGCCGTTTCGTGGGCCTTGTCGGCCTTCGGACCGGCTGCGACGAAGGACAGGCCCGGCGGACACATCAGTCCTTTCTGCGATCCGGTCAGCGCAACATCGACGCCCCAGGCATCCATCTCGAAGGGCAGGCAGCCGAGTGACGCGATCGTGTCGACCATGAAGAGCGCCGGGTGCCCGGCGGCGTCAATCGCCTTGCGCAGCCCTGCAATATCGTTCCAGACGCCGGAGGCGGTATCGACCTGAACGACCAGGATGGCCTTGATGTCATGCGCCGCGTCCTGCTTCAGCCGGTCTTCGAGACGGGCCGGGTCGACGCCCTCTTCCCAGCTTCCGGCAAGGACTTCGACATTCAGGCCGGGAACGCTGGCGGCCTCCCCCCACCCCAGGGCGAACCGGCCGGATTCAAGAACCAGGATCTTGTCCCCGCGCTTCAAGGTGTTGCACAGGGCCGCATCCCAGGCACCATGGCCGTTGGCTGCGTAGATGTAGGTCTTGCCCTCGGTCCTGAACAGACGCTTGAGCCCGTGCTGGCAATACTCCGTGGCTTCAAGCAGCGGACCTTCGTAAATGTCGATTGCCGGCCTGTGCATGGCGCGCAAAACCTCGTCGGGCACATTGGTGGGGCCCGGAATCATCAAAAACTCTTTGCCATTGCGAAGCGTCATGGCGGTTTCCTTGCGGTGAAGAATGGGTCCTGAACCGGACGGGCACCGGGCATATATGGCCGGGAGAAAGGTTCAGGCGGAAGATCACCTGTCCGGCCGGATACGTCAAGAGAGGGTACAGCCTATAGGGTTGAGCAGTAAAAATACCAGTACTGATTGTGCATATGCGAAAGGGAAAACTTCCCGTGGTTGTTCGTTTGCTGCCGGCTTGCGCTGGAATCGCGTTTCGTCGGGTTGTGCGATTTCAACGTTGAAAACCAATCGCCGGGAGTGGGGAGAGGGTAGCCCTCCGGGAAACGGATTCTTAAAATGAAGAGAAAATGTCTTGTTTCCGTAAAGTAATTTCTTCAAGTTAAGGCCTGACTGGTCGCCATCCTTGGGCATTGCAGCATGATCCAGGTAATAGAAGGACAAAGCCCTCTCATTCTGTGTCTGCCTCACAGCGGCACGGATGTGCCGAAGGCTGTGTTCAAGCGCCTGAATGCAACCGGACGGCTGCAGGCCGATGTTGCCTGGCGGCTGGAGCGCGTGTTCGATATCCGGGACGAGCTGGATGCGACAATGATCGGCTCGACGATTTCCCGCTATGTCATTGATCTCGACAAGGATCCGGCAACGCCCGTCGGCGCGGCATTTGATCCGGCGCTTGCCTTGTGTCCCGCAACCACGCTGGACGGCAAGCGTCTTTATCAGGACCAGGAAGAACCCGGCCCGACCGAGATTGAGCAGCGCACGCTGCTCTTCTTTTCACCCTTTCACAAGGCTCTCGGTGCCCAGATCGACCGGCTCCTTCGCAGTCACTCCGACGTGATCGTGATCGATTGCCAGTCCATGCGCTCGCACATCAAGGGCGTAAGGGACGAAGAACTGCCGCTCGTCAACATCGGCAGCGCGAACGGGACTTCCTGCGACCCCGATCTGCGCAACCTGTTGGTCGGGTCTTTCAAGGGGCTGGAAGACTACTCGGTCGGCGTCGACGACTTCATACAGGGCGGCTTCATCACCAGAACCTATGGACAGCCTGGCCGCGGCATTCACGTCCTTTCGCTGCTTCTGGCTCAGCGCGCTTATCTCAGGCACGAATCCCCGCCCTTCGAACCGGACAAGGGAAAACTGGCGCGGCTGAAGACGGTGTTGCTGGATTCCATGTCCCGTCTTGTCGACTGGACCGGCGTTTCAAGCAAGGCAAGAGAAACCGCTTCCACATCGAAGAGCGGCCCGGCCCGGACGGAAGATGCCGCGGACGAGACGGAGGACGGCCAGGACGGAATGACGGAAGCGCCTGCGGCCACCAGAGACAGTGAAGGCGGGACAGGCGCGCCTGCCGAGCCGCTACTGGTTGCCGAATAGGCTCTTCTTCGTCAGACGACGTTCTTCTCGACAATTGGCGTGTTGGCCGCAAGCCGGTTGATCGAAAGGGGCGACAGATCCAGCGTCTGATAACCGCCGGTCGCGATAAGCTCGCCGAGACCGCGCCCGACGGCGGGTGATTGCTGCAGGCCGTGACCGGAAAAGCCGAGGGCAAGATAAAACCCGTCCAGCTCCGGAACCGGCCCGACAAAGGCATTGTGGTCAAACAGGTTCATGTCATAGGTCCCGGCCCAGGCCGCACCCGGTCTGATCGCCTCGAAGGCGGGAACACGGGTGGCAAGGGTCGGCCAGACGTGTTCCTCGAACAGCCCGTAATCGACGTCGAAATCGGAGCAGTCCGGATCCTGGTCCTCTGGTGGCGCCGAGCCGCAGATGAAGCCGGTTCCTTCCGGGCGCGCATAGGTGCCCGTCGGGTCGATCAGCAGCGGGAAGTTTTCAAGCCGGTCGCGGCACTCGAAGGTGAAGACGCAGCGCTTGCGCGGCACGATCGGAACCTCAAGCCCGGCCTGCCGGCAGATTTCAGCTCCGCCGGATGCCCCGGCACAGTTGACGACGACGGGGGTGGTGATGGTCTCGCCGCTTGAAAGCTTCACTCGCCAGCCACCGGCACCATCGGTTTCAACCGCTGCCTTTGCCGCCAGATAATCGACGCCAAGGGAACGGGCCTTCTTGCGGAATGCCTGCATCAGGCCATAGCCGTCGAACCAGCCCTCGCCGGTAAGGCCGTGGCAGCCGGCGGCAAGATCGGACACCTCCAGCCAGGGGAATTTCTGCTTCAGGCCCGCCGGATCGTAAAGGTCGATGTCGGCTCCGAGCTCCTGCTGCAGTGCGTGGTTTGCTTTCAGGATATCCGCCTTGTCCGGCGTTGCCAGGAACAGGTAACCGCCTTCGTGCAGGTCGATGACTGGCCGGTCGCCGTTGACCTCAAGTGCCGCGCCGATCTCCCTCAGGAAACGGATGCCGTAGAGCGAGATTTCGATATTGATCGCGGTGGAGAACTGCTGCCGGATGGAGGCGGCGGAGCGGGCGGAGGCGCAGGTCTCATAGGCGGGGTCCGCCTCTATGACCACGATCCGGCCGGAAAAATCGTCCCGCATGGCAAGGTGACAGGCAACGGAAGAGCCGGTGGCGGCCCCGCCGATGACGACGACATCCGCGGTCAGGTTTGCCATGGAGTTACCTTCTGAAAAAGGCGGGCCGGTCTTGTCGCCGGCCCGCCGTTATTACAGGAATTGTCTTAGAAGAAGGCCTGCAGACCGGTCTGTGCGCGGCCGAGGATCAGCGCATGAACGTCATGCGTGCCCTCGTAGGTGTTGACCGTTTCCAGGTTCTGGGCGTGGCGCATGACATGGTATTCCTCCTGAATGCCGTTGCCGCCGTGCATGTCGCGCGCCTGGCGGGCGATGTCCAGCGCCTTGCCGCAGTTGTTGCGCTTGATCAGGGAGATCATTTCCGGAGCCACTTCACCGGCATCAAACAGACGGCCGACGCGGAGCGCCGCCTGAAGGCCGAGGGTGATTTCGGTCTGCATGTCCGCAAGCTTCTTCTGGAACAGCTGGGTCTGGGCGAGCGGGCGGCCGAACTGTTCGCGGTCGAGGCCGTATTGGCGGGAGCGGATCCAGCAGTCCTCGGCGGCGCCCATGGCGCCCCAGGCGATGCCGTAGCGGGCCCGGTTGAGGCAGCCGAACGGACCTTTGAGGCCGGAGACGTTCGGCAGCAGCGCGTCTTCGCCCACCTCGACGCCGTCCATGACGATCTCGCCGGTGATCGAGGCGCGCAAGGACAGCTTGCCGCCGATCTTGGGGGCGGTCAGGCCCTTCATGCCCTTGTCCAGAACAAAGCCGCGAATGGCGCCGTCATGAGCTTCCGATTTGGCCCAGACCACGAAGACGTCGGCGATCGGAGCATTGGAAATCCACATCTTGGAGCCGGTCAGGCGGTAGCCGCCGTCGATCTTTTCCGCGCGGGTGCGCATGCCGGCCGGGTCGGAGCCGGCATCCGGTTCCGTCAGTCCAAAGCAGCCGACAAATTCGCCGCTGGCGAGTTTCGGCAGGTACTTCTGCCGCTGCTCTTCCGTTCCATAGGCGTAGATTGGGTACATGACCAGGGAAGACTGCACGCTCATCATGGACCGGTAACCGGAATCGACCCGCTCCACTTCGCGGGCAACGACACCATAGGCGACGTAGGAAGCACCGGCGCAGCCGTAATCTTCCGGCAGGGTGACGCCGAGGAGGCCGAGTTCACCCATTTCATTGAAGATGGCGCGGTCTGTCTTTTCTTCCCGGTAAGCCTCGATCACGCGCGGCAGCAGCTTTTCCTGGGCATAGGCGCGGGCGGTGTCCTGGATAAGCTGTTCGTCTTCGTTCAGCTGATCGCGCAGGCGGAACGGATCCTGCCAGTCGAAGGTGCCGCCGCCGGCGGGGGATGATTTGAGTTGTGCGGGTGCATTCATGATATCTCTCCCGGGCCTGGTTCAGACCCCTGATTGTGGCCTTTTGCCGGCCGGGTCATTCTGTTTTCTCTAGTTTCTCCGCAAAATCATTTGCAGAAAAGCGAAAGCTGCTCCATCATTCATGACGAAATGGAATGAAGTAGAGGGGGCTGCATGCGGCGTGCCTTCGTCCCGCCCGCGGACACACTGATCGCCTTCGAATGTGCCGCCCGGCATTTGAGCTTTACCCGCGCGGCTGAGGAACTGCATCTGACGCAGGGGGCGGTCTCCAAGCAGGTTCGCCAGCTGGAGGACAGGCTCGGGGTGGAACTTTTCCGCCGGGTGCGCCAGCGCATCGTGCTGACGGATGCGGGGCGGATCTATCTGCACGATATTCGCAGTGCACTGGAGCAGATGACCGCGGCGACGCGCCAGGTCATGTCTTATGCAGGCAGCGAGGATGTCCTGAACCTGGCCGTTCTGCCGACCTTCGGCACCCGCTGGCTGGCCCCGCGCCTGGCCGATTTCACCCGCCGCTATCCGCATGCGGGTCTCAACATCAGCGTGCGGCTGCAACCTTTCGATTTCGAGGAGGAGCCTTTCGACGGGGCCATTCACCACGGTGATCCTGTCTGGGCCGGGGCAATTGCCGAGCGGCTCTTCGACGAAGAGGTCATCCCGGTCGCCTCGCGCGTCTTTCGCGACCGGCACGAGATCCGCACGCCCGCGGATCTCGCGCGCGTGCCGCGCCTGCAGCTCGCCACCCGGCCGCTTGCCTGGCGGCAGTGGTTCGACCTGGCGGGGGTGGAAACGGATACCGCCTTTCAGGGGGCGCGTTTCGAGCAGTTCGTCATGATTTCGGAAGCCGCCATCCACCATGCGGGCGCTGCGCTCATCCCCAGGTTCTTCGTCGAGGCGGAACTGGCCTCCGGCCGCCTCGTGCGCCTGTTCGACCTGTCACTGGCCCAGCAGACGGCCTATTATTTCGTTTATCCGGAGGGGCGCACCATCCGCCCGGTCGTCGCCGCTTTCCGCCAGTGGCTGATGGAAGAAGCGCGCACGGCGAGGGTCAAACGGGAGACAATGCTGCCGGGATGAGAGAGGCTCATTGATTGATCGGGCGCAGGTTTGACGGTCCAAAACCCGATGCTTTCCCGTGTTTGAGGAACGTCAGTGTCTGCTTCGTGCCGGTCGTCTGGCCCTCCGGCGGGTGTTTTTGAGGACAATAAATTGGACAAACAGCATTTACGTCTGATCCTGAACGGAAAGTCCGCCGGCCGCGCGGATGTCCGGGATGCAGTCGACAGGGTTCGCACCCTGGGACATGACGTCTCCGTTCGGGTCACCTATGAAGGCGGGGATGTCGTCCGGCTGGCGCGGGAGGCCTTGCGCGATCAGGCGGAGGGCGAAAAGATTGCCACGCTGGTCAGCGGGGGCGGCGACGGCACGCTGCACGAAATGGTCGACGCGATTCTGCAGGTGCTTCCCGAAAACGAAAAACTTCCCTTTGCGCTGGGAGTCCTGCCGCTTGGAACGGCCAACGACTTCGCCAGCCATATCGGTCTGGACCCAGCCGATATCTCCGCATGCCTGCGGTTCGCCGCGACGGCTTCAGCAAGGCCGATGGATGTCGGCGAGGTCAACGGCCGTTTCTTCGTCAACATGGCAACTGGCGGTTTCGGTACGCAGGTCACCGCCGAGACCGACCCGAAGCTCAAACGTGTGCTCGGCGGTGCCGCCTACCTCTTCACCGGTCTGCAGCGCTTCGCCGAGCTTTCGGCCTGCCAGGCCAGGATCGAGGCGGAAGACTTCTCCTTCGAAGGTGCTTTCCTGGCACTTGCCGTTGGCAACGGCCGTCAGGCCGGCGGCGGCATCCGCCTGTGTCCTTGCGCGGAGCTGGACGACGGTTTCCTGGATCTCACGATCCTGCCGGTTCCCGAATCCGGAAAGGCGCTCGACCTGCTGGCCAACCTGTTCGAAAATGGCGTCGAAGGCATCAGGGACGGCCTCATTCAGAAAAAGGTTCGGAAGCTCTCGATCCGAACGGAACAACCCGTTCAGTTCAATCTAGACGGCGAGCCCATGAATGGACAGGACTGGCAGATTGGGATAAGGCACCACCTGATCGAAATGAGAAGGTGAGACGGGCTGAAAGAGGCGGCTTTTCCTCCGCGATGCCCCCATGAGCTCGAGAGTATGGACGAATACCAGCTAAAGAACTTCCTGAAATTCGCCCCCGCCAGACTGGGCCTCGCACCGAAGAAGCACTTGCTGGTCCACATTCCCAAGAACGCGGGCATGGCGCTCAGGGAAGCCCCCGAACTGCAGGGTCGGATCGTGCTGGCGAACAGGCGCCGGCTCAAGAGCAAGGCCTACGCGAACGGCCTGCTGGACTACATGAAATCGAGAGGTCTGCATCCGGGTTATGAACACGCCCGCCTGCGCGACATCGACCTTTCGGTCCGTGCTGCAACCATTCCCTTCGCCGTGGTCCGCAATCCCTGGGGCAGAACCTTCTCGCGGTACAAATTCTATCTCCAGACCGGCGGCGAAGAGCTTTCGAAGCAGGAATTGTCCTTGAAAGGCTTCGAGGCGTTTCTGGAAACGCGGCACGAATGGGGCCCGAAGGACTATTTCTGGCACCGGGCGTCGCTCGGCTGGTATCCGCAGGTCGACTATGTTGTCGACGAGACCGGGCGCATTGCGGTCGACATACTCCGTCAAGAGCATTTGACGCAGGAAGTCGCGAGTTACTTCGGCGTTCCCGAAACCCTGCGGAAAAAGAACGTGTCCCGGGGCTCGAGCGCCTCTTACAAGGATTTCTATACGGAAAAGACGATCCGGATCGTTGCGGACTGGTATGCAGGCGACATCGATGCATTCGGCTTCGACTTCGACACTGCGGCGACGAAGGGTGCATACTTTCCGGACAAACCGGAAGCAGCCTAGGTGTCGCGGCTCCAGACGCTGTTGCCGTCGACAACCGTTTTTGTAATCCCGCGCGCATCGCGATGGGTCCGGCCGATGTCTTCAGCGACAAATTCACGGCGGGCACCGATGAAGTGGTTGCGAAAGCGGGCGGTATAGGCGTTCAGTTCCGGATTGAGATAATTCAGCTGTTTTTCCGGATCGAGGCCATCGTCCATCAGTTCTGCACAGCGCTTGGCAAAGTCTTTTTGAAGAAAACTCGGGCTGGTCGTGAAGATGGGGCGCTTCTTGTTCAGCCCCTTGCCGATATCCTTGCCGAGGATGACCTTCCGGCCGGGTTCATAATGGAAAAACGACCTGTAGCCCCAGTTTTTCTCCTTCGTCATCAGACTGACCTGGGTAACCTTGCGTTTCTGAGCGGTCCGGAATTCCGCCTCGCCAATTTCGCGGTTCAGGATCCAGTCGTCTTCAAGGTGAAAGAACCAGTCGGCGGCCGGCTGGCTCCACAACCATTTCACCGCGCGCGTGAAATGGGAGGTTTCCGGCTTTCGGGCAACGATAGCCGGAAAATACTCCCGGCAAATGGCCTCGCAGGCTTCAACCTCTTCCCGGCCGCCCTCGAAGGGGTCGATATTCACGTAAAGGGTCTGGAGCGAGAAATTCTTGAACAGTTTGGCTGAAAAATCTTCCAGGGTTTGCTTCAGCAGGCCGGGACGCGCACCGGAGACGAGCGTGACGTCTATTCTGGCTTTGTCAGTCATCGGAACCTTGAGAAATCGCCGCGCCGCAAACGGCTGGTGAACCTTGGAGAATTGTGTCCCTTATGCCAAACAGCATAGGTTTAATCCAGTTCATTCCACGACAGGTCCGGGGAAGCCGGTCTTCAGCTCAAGTATATTTGGGGCTGGTCGGGCCTTTTCCATGTCGCGCCGGACGGGATCGCTTTCAATTGGAATTGGGACGCATTATAAGGCGGCAAATTCAAAGTCCGTTGCCACGAGGTGTCACCGAATATGCGGGATGCTGATTCCCCCGGTGTCCGTCAGGGCCCAACGGATTGACCATTTTTGACTGAAGTGACTTGATCTGCTGCGCGGGCAGCGAAACGGTGTGGAAAAGATGCAGAAAACAGCCCTTATTACAGGAGTGACAGGACAGGACGGTGCCTATCTCGCCCAGCTTCTCCTCGACAAGGGTTATATCGTCCACGGCATCAAGCGCAGGTCGTCCTCCTTCAATACCGGCCGGATCGAAGACATCTACCAGGACCCGCATGAGGAGAATGCCCGTTTTTTCCTGCATTACGGCGATATGACCGATGCGACCAACCTGATCCGCATCGTGCAGGAAACTCAGCCGGACGAAATCTACAACCTTGCCGCCCAGAGCCATGTACAGGTGTCCTTCGAGACACCGGAATATACGGCCAATGCCGACGGTATCGGTACCCTGCGCCTGCTCGAAGCCATACGCATTCTCGGAATGGAAAAAAAGACGCGCTTCTACCAGGCCTCCACGTCAGAGCTCTACGGCCTTGTGCAGGAAGTGCCGCAGCGGGAAACGACGCCGTTTTATCCGCGTAGCCCTTATGCGGCTGCCAAGCTTTACGCCTATTGGATCGTCGTCAACTACCGCGAAGCCTACGGCATGCATGCCTCGAACGGCATCCTGTTCAACCATGAGAGCCCGCTCCGGGGCGAAACTTTCGTGACCCGCAAGATCACCCGCGCGGCGGCGGCGATCAAGCTGGGCAAACAGGAAAAGCTCTATCTCGGCAATCTCGACGCCAAGCGCGACTGGGGCCATGCCCGGGAATATGTGCGCGGCATGTGGCTGATGCTCCAGCAGGACGAACCGGACGACTATGTGCTGGCGACGGGAGAAACCACGCCGGTGCGCACCTTCGTCGAATGGGCCTTCGCCGATGCGGGCTATTCGCTGGAATGGCAAGGCGAGGGCGTAAACGAAAAGGGCATCGACACGGCGACCGGCAAGACCCTGGTCGAAGTCGACCCGCGCTATTTCCGCCCGACGGAAGTCGACCTCCTGATCGGCGACCCCGGCAAGGCCCATCAAAAGCTCGGCTGGCGGCACGAGACGAGCGTCCGGGAACTCGTCAGCGAAATGGTGCGTGAGGACCTGCGTGTCATGCAGTCCGATGTGGTTTTGAAGGGCGTTTGAGATGAGCCTTTACGATCTCAAGGGCAAACGTGTCTGGGTGGCCGGCCACCGCGGCATGGTCGGCTCGGCAATCGTCCGGCGCCTGCGGCAGGAAGACTGCGAGATCCTGACCGTCGGGCGCAACGAAGTGGATCTCAAGGACCAGGCGGCGACCTCGGCCTGGATTGCCCGCGAAAAACCTCAGGCCGTCTTTCTGGCCGCCGCCAAGGTCGGCGGGATTCTCGCCAACGACACCCGCCCGGCGGAATTTCTCTATGACAACCTCATGATCGAGGCGAACGCCATCCATGCTTCTTATCAGGCCGGAGTGGAGAAACTTCTTTTCTTGGGGTCTTCCTGTATCTACCCAAAATTTGCCGATCAGCCGATTGTCGAGGAAGCTCTGCTCACCGGCCCGCTGGAGCCGACCAACGAGTGGTATGCGATTTCCAAGATCGCCGGCATCAAGCTATGCCAAGCTTACCGCAAGCAGTTCGGTTGCGACTTCATCTCCGCCATGCCGACAAATCTTTATGGCCCGGGTGACAATTTCGATCTCGCGTCAAGCCACGTCCTCCCGGCCCTGATTCGCAAGGCGCACGAGGCCAAGCTCCGCGGTGACAAAGAGATCGTCATCTGGGGGACGGGCGCACCAAGACGGGAATTCCTCCATGCCGACGACTGCGCCGATGCGCTGGTCTTCCTGATGAAGACCTATTCGGATGCTGAGCATGTTAACGTTGGCAGCGGATCAGATATAACGGTCCTCGATCTGGCAAGGCTGATTTGCGAGGTCGTCGGCTTTGAAGGTGAGATCAAGCACGACCTCACCAAACCGGATGGGACACCACGGAAGGTGATGAGTGTGGAGAAGTTGAGGGCGATGGGTTGGGCCTG
>NZ_JBNKYW010000153.1:0-8473 GCF_050301095.1 Roseibium sp. | reverse complement strand
AAGGGCCGGGCAGTGGAAACATGATGAACCTGTTTTCGCTCTCCCATATCGGGCGCGGCACTTTTCTGTCGATCGCCGTCATTCTGGGGGCAGCCGTTCTTATCGTGCTGGCCAATCTGACGACAACGCCGGCAAGCGCGTTTCATGTGCCGGATCATATCGTAGCGCTGCTCGGCAAATTCCTGTGCTACGCCATGCTCGCCGTTTCGCTCAATCTGGTTTGGGGCTATTGCGGCATTCTCTCGCTTGGCCACGGCGCCTTCTTTGCGCTCGGCGGCTATGCCATGGGCATGTATCTGATGCGCCAGATCGGCACGCGCGGCGTCTATGGCGACCCGGTCCTGCCGGACTTCATGGTGTTCCTCAACTGGCCGGAACTGCCCTGGTACTGGACCGGCTTCGACATGTTCTGGTTCGCGGCCCTGATGGTGCTGCTGGTGCCGGGTGTGCTCGCCTTCGTCTTCGGCTGGTTCGCCTTCCGCTCGCGCGTTACCGGCGTCTATCTGTCGATCATCACCCAGGCACTGACCTATGCCCTGCTGCTCGCCTTCTTCCGCAATGACATGGGCTTTGGCGGCAACAACGGCCTGACCGATTTCAAGGACATTCTTGGCTTTGACATTCAGGCCGACACGACCCGCGCCGGCCTGTTTGCAGCCTCGGGCCTGGCGCTGGTCGTGTGTTTCCTGA
The DNA here is from genome assembly GCF_050301095.1 of Roseibium sp. Lineage (GTDB taxonomy): Bacteria > Pseudomonadota > Alphaproteobacteria > Rhizobiales > Stappiaceae > Roseibium. The sequence goes on along the minus strand of NZ_JBNKYW010000153.1, from coordinate 7,783 downwards.
TCTGCCGGACCGTGACCCGCTCCAAACTCGGCAAGGTGCTGATCGCGGTGCGCGATGCTGAAAGCCGGACGCGCTTCCTGGGCTACCGGGTGGAGCACTACAAGCTCTTCGTCTGGACGCTTTCGGCCATGATGGCAGGCATCGCCGGGGCGCTTTACGTGCCCCAGGTCGGGATCATCAACCCGGGCGAATTCGCACCGGCCAACTCGATCGAGGTGGTCATCTGGGTCGCCGTCGGCGGGCGCGGAACGCTGGTCGGCGCGGTGCTGGGAGCCGTGCTCGTCAACTTCGCCAAGACCTGGTTCACCGCGGCCCTGCCCGACATCTGGCTTTTCGCTCTCGGAGGGCTGTTCGTCGTCGTCACGCTGTTCCTGCCGAAAGGCATTGTCGGCACCCTGGGCAGCGGCTGGACCGCCCTGCGCCAGCGAAAAGTCTCCGAAGCCTTCGAGGCGGGCTCCGACGAACCGCCCGGCAAGGCACCTCAGTCTCCTGGCGCAAGATCCAATGTCGCGATGACTGGAGCGCAGGCCAGAACCCCGGAACCGTCCCTTCCGGACGCAGAACCCCAGCCAGCGGAGTAGAGACATGGCCAGATCAACCAGCCTCCTTTATCTCGACGGCGTTTCGGTTTCCTTCGACGGTTTCAAGGCCCTGAACGAATTGTCGCTGACAATTGCTCCCGGTGAAATGCGGGCCATCATCGGCCCGAACGGTGCCGGCAAAACAACCATGATGGATGTCATCACCGGCAAGACGCGCCCTGACAGCGGGGAGGTTTATTTCAACGGCACGGTGGATCTCACCGGTGAAGACGAGGCCTCGATCGCCGAACTCGGCATCGGTCGCAAGTTCCAGAAACCGACGGTCTTCGAAAGCCATACGGTGTGGGACAATCTGGAACTGGCTCTGAAGGCGCCGCGCGGGCCGTTCGCGACGTTGTTCCACGTTATTTCAGGCGCCGAAAAGAAACGGATCGACTACCTGCTGGATTTGATCCGTCTCGGCTCCAAGCGCGGCGAACTCGCCGCGAACCTCAGCCACGGACAGAAACAATGGCTGGAAATCGGCATGCTGCTCGCCCAGGATCCCAAACTCCTGCTGGTCGACGAACCCGCCGCCGGAATGACGGATGCCGAGACGGCGGAAACCGCGGAACTTCTGAAGGATATTGCCAATGATCACTCGGTCGTCGTGGTCGAGCACGACATGGTGTTTGTGCGTTCCCTGGGTGTCAAGGTTACGGTTCTCCACGAAGGATCAGTACTGGCCGAAGGCTCCCTCGACCATGTCTCAGCCAATGAGCGTGTCGTGGAGGTTTATCTCGGAAGATGATGTGATTTCGTGAATTGTCATCCCTGCGAAGGCAGGGATCCGGTAATCACAGGTCTTTGCGTTTCCTCGCACCGCGGTGGCTACCGGATCCCGGTCTTGGCCCTTGGCCAAACCGGGATGACAAGAGACCCAAATTCGTTTTGGCCACCGTCATGGGGTGAAAATCATGCTGCAAGTTGAAAACATAGATCTCCACTACGGCGCCGCCCAGGCGCTGAAAGGCGTCTGGCTGACGGCGGAAACCGGCAAGGTGACCTGCCTCATGGGCCGGAACGGCGTCGGCAAGACATCTACCTTGCGCGCGGTCGCCGGTCAGCACGGCATCAGCGCCGGCAGGATCCTGTGGGACGGTGAGGACATCTCCTCGCTGGCAGCCCATGCGCGCGCCAGGAAAGGCATTGCGGTCGTACCACAGGGTCGCGAGATCTTTCCACTGCTCTCGGTGAAGGAGAACCTTGAAACCGGTTATGCGCCGATTGCCCGCAAGGACCGGTTCATCCCGGATACCATCTTCGAGCTGTTTCCGGTTCTGAAAGACATGCTGTCCCGGCGTGGCGGTGACCTCTCCGGCGGTCAGCAGCAGCAGCTTGCCATTGCCCGGGCGCTGGTCACACGGCCGAAACTCCTCGTCCTGGACGAGCCGACGGAGGGCATCCAGCCCTCGATCATCAAGGATATCGGCCGGGCCATCTCCTGGCTGCGTGACCAGGGTACTATGGCGATCGTCCTCGTGGAGCAATATTTCGAGTTCGCCCGCGACCTTGCCGACGACTATGCGGTAATGGACCGGGGTGAAATCGTTATAGCCGGGCGCGGCGAGGATCTGTCGGAAACGGAAGTCAGGCGGTATCTGACGGTTTGACGGGCGCGGCCTGATTGATAGGGTGCAGGCAACACTCACGCCTCACTCGTTTCAATCCAGAACGGACAGCCATGCCAACGTCGATCTCCGATGACGCCGCCACCGCAATTCAGAACGCCGTAGAGGCGAATTTCGAAAAGGAAGTTTCCTTCCTGCAGCAGATTGTCCGGGCACGCTCCCTGCGGGGCGGGGAAGCAGCAGTGCAACGAATTGTCCAGTCGGCGCTTGTCGACCGGCACTACGACGTGGAGACCTATCCGGTCGATGTCACCACGCTGTGTGATCATCCGGCGTATTCTCCCGCGACGATCGATTACGCGAATACCTTCAACGTCAGTGGCCGTAAACTGCCCGCCTCTTCCACAGGACGCTCCCTGATCCTGAACGCGCATGTGGATGTCGTGCCGACGGCCAATCCCGCCTATTGGTCCAATCCGCCCTTCGAGGCCGTCCGGCAGGGAGACTGGCTATTTGGCCGGGGTGCCGGCGACATGAAGGCGGGCCTTGCGGCCAATCTCTATGCAATCGACGCTATCGAAGCGGCCGGCTTTGAACTCCAGGCCCCCCTGGAGTTTCAATCCGTCATTGACGAGGAAGTGACCGGCAACGGCACGGCAGCAGCCATCCTGCGCGGGGCCAGGGCTGACGCTGTCCTCATTCCCGAACCCACCGACGAAGACGTCATCTTCGCCAATTCCGGCGTCATCAAGTTCCGGATCTTGGTACAGGGCGTGCCCGCTCATCCGCGCGAACCGGAGTCCGGACTCAGCGCCATTGATGCGGCGTTTCTGGTCATCGGAGAACTGAAAGCCCTGGAGGCGCAATGGACCGCGGAAAAGGAAAAGCATCCGGGTTTCGACCGGCTTTCGAACCCGGCGAGCCTCAATATCGGCACCATAAACGGCGGAGAATGGCCGGCCTCCATCCCCTTCGAATGCAGTTTCGAGGGCCGGATCGGTTTTTATCCCGGCGACGTGCCTGCGGACCGGATGGCAAGTCTCGAGCGGATGCTTCAGGCGCTCGGATCGAAGGATCCGCGCCTTGCCCGCGCCAATCCACGGCTGGAATGGATCGGCACCTGTCAGGCAGGTTACAGGCTGGAAGAGGGCACAGCGGCCGAGACGGTTCTGGCAAGGTCTCACCAGAGAATTTCCGGATCCCCTCTGAAACGGTCCATCATGGCCTGTTACCTGGATGCGGCTCTATACATGAACCATTGCGGCATCCCGGCCCTCACCTACGGTCCGGTCACGCGGAACATTCACGGCATCGATGAATGCGTGAACCTTCCCTCGCTCAAAAGGGTCACCAAGACGATTGCTCTTTTCGCCGCCGAGTGGTGTGGCATTGCTGCGAAATGACTTTCGATGTCGAGGGCACAGGAGGCACGGGAACCCGGCTGAGGAGCTATGCCGCCCTTTCCGCTTTTTCCGCCAGGTCGCGGACATAGCGCAGGCAAGCTTCCGGCGGCCCGGGTCTCGCAAAATGGTACCCCTGAAAGCGGGTGCAACCCAGGCGCTGTAGCCGCGCAAGCTGGTCCTCCGTTTCCACCCCTTCCACGATCGTTGCGAACGCCAGGCTGCGACCGAGGTCCAGAATCGAGCCGATAATATGCTCGCTGACCTCACGATTACCGGACAAGGTCAGCGTTCTGTCGATCTTGACCTCATCCAGCGGCAGAGCTTTCAGGTATCTCAAGGACGTGTGCCCCATTCCGAAATCGTCCAGGGCAATCCGCACGCCGCGTTCACGCAGGCGTTCCAGCGAGGCTATTGCGTTGTCGTCCGGTATCAGCAGTGTTGATTCCGTGATTTCCAGCTTTATGGCATGGGTCGGCAAAGCATGTCTGGCGAGGCCATCGAAGACGATCCTGTCTAGCGATCCGGCCAGGATCTGGGCCGGCGCGACATTGACGGAAATTGCGAATTCACCCGGAACACTCTCTTGCCAGCCCTTGCGCTGTGCACAGGCCATCTCCAGAACATACTCTCCAAGATCCGGCATGATGCCGAGTTCCTCGGCAATCTGGATGATGACCGGTGGCGGCACCCGTCCATAGGCCGGATGATCCCAGCGCAGCAACGCCTCGGCTCCAAACACCCGCCGGATCCTCTGACAGACCTGAGGCTGATATTCCAGGAAGAGCTGTGCTTTTCTTTTCACCGCGATTTCCAAATCACCGGCGAGTGCCAGTGCCAGGCGGCCTTTGTCTCCCGTGCGTGTCAGAAGACGCCTGCTGAGATAGCGGCCACCATCCTGTTCACACACCTTTAACAGGCCTTGCAATGACGCTTCCGCCTTCAGGTTGGACACCCGTTCCGAAAGGCGTACGAATGGCGCATAAAGACCGATGCTCACAGCAAGACACAGCATCTGGGTCAGTGCCCCGTTGACGGAGCCGGTCACCGCATAGCCATTGATGATCGCGGGCGTCGTCCAGGCCACCTCGTAGCCGGTCGGAGGCATGAAGCCGAACCGGATGGCCAAGTACATCAGGACTGTGTTTGTGACCGGCACCAGAAGGAACGGCACAGCGAAAATGGGGTTGAGCACGATGGGAAGCCCGTAAAGCAGCGGCTCGTTCACGTTGCAGAGCGCCGGCAGGGCCGTAAGCAATGCGAAACTTTTTGTGCTGGGGGACTTGCTCAGAAGAAGCATGGCTATCACCAGGCCGATGGTGGCCCCGGACCCGCCCATATGGATCAGATCGAAGAATTGCGACGTAAAGATAAATTCGGGAACCTGGCCCTGTGCGACGGCAAGCTGGTTGGCAACGCTTGCGGGCGCCGTTTGAATGTCCTGAACGGCCTGAAGCACATTCGGGCCGTGGATGCCGAACAACCAGAAAACCTGAGACGTGATGATGTACGTCAATCCGAAACTCAGGTTGTCTTCACCCGAAGACAGGGCTTTCGCGAGAGTACCATTGAGGTCGGCAACCGTGTCGGTGGACCCGGCTGTGAGCAAAACCGCCTTGACGATCGCAAAAAGTACGATGGTGACAATCGCGGCCGGCATGACCGTGAAGATGTCACCGATCAAGCCATCGTGTCCGACAGCCTTCGAACTGATGCGCAAGGCAGGTACCCTGGCAAGGCGCAAAAATACTTCTGTTGACGTAATCGCCACCAGAAGTGCCACGGGCAGGCCGAAACTCAAAGAGATTGCGGCCATCAGGGTCGGTTGATCGGTCGGTGCCACGAGAACGAAAAAGCAGGTCGCCGCCACCATGATCGTCAGTACGGGACTTACAATCGGTGTCTTTTCGCGCCTGTTGACCAGGTTTGTGTAGACAAACGCATAGCCTGAGAGTGCAAGCAGCGCAGCGATGCCGAAGGTCGACGAGACCAGTATTCTCAGCACCGGATCGAACTGCGGTCCGAATGTCGAACTCAGCAGATCCTTGAGTTGCGGAAACGGAGGATAGAGCAACAGGAGCGCCAGAGCACCGACCATGACCAGAGGAAGGGTCAGTGCCAGACCTCTCTGCAATGCGGTCAATACCGAAAAGCGGCTGACGATATCCGCAAGACCGGTCACATCGAATGCATTGCCAGCTTCCGACCGAAACTTCATTTTCTTCGCAATCCCCCCCAATGTTGGCAGTAGAGATGCTCACCGCTTCAGACTCTCGGGACCGGTCATTCAATTGTCATACAGGTTTCATTTTTAATACATATGCGTAATTTTGGCAGTAATACTGCGGATCTTCAGGGTACGGACGGCATTGATCTGGCGGCGGCCTTCTTCTGTTCCAACCTTCCTGCACAGGTCCGGGTGTCGTCCAACTGCAACGGTCGGCTTCGAATACCTGATTTGCGCACAAACTCCGGAACCGGGGCCTGCTCGGGTCTAGCGTTTTTGTGCCACAGCATGTATGCGGGACGCACCTTGGACTGCAGTGAGGTAACCGGCATCCGGCCGGCATGGACCTCGGAAACAGGAATATTGAAATGCGCGTTGCTATGATTGGGACCGGTTACGTCGGTCTGGTATCCGGGACATGTTTTGCCGACTTCGGCCATGTCGTGACCTGCATTGACAAGGACGAAACAAAGATCGACGCCCTCAACAACGGCCGTATTCCGATTTACGAGCCCGGCCTGCAGGAACTCGTCGCCAAGAACGTTGCCGAAGAACGGCTCTTCTTCACCACCGATCCGGCCGAAGCGATCCGGAAGGCCGACGCAGTTTTCATTGCCGTCGGTACCCCCACACGGCGCGGTGACGGACACGCGGACCTTTCCTACGTCTATGCGGCGGCCGAAGAAATCGCCGGATTGATCGAAGGCTTTACCGTGGTCGTCACCAAATCGACGGTTCCGGTCGGCACCGGCGACGAAGTGGAGGCGATTATTCGCAAGGTGCGGCCCGACGCCGACTTCGCAGTCGTCTCAAATCCGGAATTCCTGCGCGAAGGCGCGGCTATCAACGATTTCAAGCGGCCGGACCGCGTGGTTGTCGGGACTGAAGACGAACGCGCCGTTGGTGTCATGCAGGAGCTGTACCGTCCGCTCTACCTCAACGAGACGCCTATCATCGTCACGAAACGCCGCACGTCCGAACTCATTAAATACGCTGCGAACGCCTTTCTGGCGGTCAAGATCACCTTCATCAACGAGATCGCCGATCTTTGCGAAAAGGTTGGTGCAAACGTCCAGGAAGTTTCCAGAGGCATTGGCCTCGACAACCGCATCGGATCAAAGTTCCTCCATGCAGGTCCCGGCTATGGCGGTTCCTGCTTTCCCAAGGACACGCTCGCACTCTCCAAGATCGCGGCCGACGCCCAGTCGGACCTGAAGATCGTGGATTCCGTAATCGAGGTGAATTCTGCCCGGAAGAAAAAGATGGCAGACAAGGTCATCGACTTCATGGGCGGCAACGTCGCCGGCAAGACCGTGGCCCTGCTCGGACTTGCCTTCAAGCCGAACACCGACGACATGCGCGAGGCGCCGAGCATCGACATTGTTGAGAAGCTTCAGGCGGCTGGTGCCAGGATCAGAGCCTACGACCCGGCCGGCATGGAAGAAGCCGGCAAGGTCATGTCGGGTGTTCTGTTTTGCGACGGTCCATATCACGCGATTGAAAACGCCGATGTGGTTGTGATCGTGACCGAGTGGGACCAGTTCCGCGCCCTTGATCTCGACCGTGTAAAATCCCTGCTGAGCGCACCCAAGGTCGTCGACCTTCGAAACATTTACACGCCGGACTACATGGCGGCGAAGGGTTTCGAATATACCAGCGTCGGACGCTGCTACTGACATTCCCTCTTCTGCCGACAACAAAACAAAGGTGCCGGGCCCGCCTGTTCCCCTGAAGGAACCAGCCCGGCACCGGTGTTCGGCCGGTTTTCACACAAATCATCCTCTTTCATTTCTCCGGTTTCAAATCGATGTCCAAGCGAAGTTGGCATAAAATGCGGCCCGCGCCATGTCGCCCTGCTTGAGCGAGCCACGCCCCAACACCAAAGCCTCGACCGATTACCACAAAATAAATCGCAACCATAAGCTTTAAAACCGTAAGTAGTTACATTGTAAAACCTTCAAATCCCCCAAAAATTGTTAACCATTTGTTTACAATGCCGTAGCG